>QMYO01000008.1 GCA_003662715.1 Candidatus Bathyarchaeota archaeon
AAATCGGAGAGATGATTGGAGACGGAACGGTTCTCAGCTTCGAAGCGGAAACCGCCATTTCAAAGGGAAAATGCGTCTATCTCAGCAGCGACATGAAAGTATCACAATGCTCAGCAGAAGGAGACGCCATCGGAATAGCGTTAAGAGACGTCAGCACCGGAGAATTCTGTCCCGTATGCATCCGAGGAGTGGTGAAAGTCACAGCTTACGGCGCCATAACCAGAGGCACAGCAGTTCAAACCCACACCAACGGAGACGTTAAAGCATTAGCAGACCAAGCGGTTGACGAAGGCGGCACTGAAACCTACACCATCTATTATGCACGTAGGCTAGGTTTCGCATTACAAACATTCACTGACGGAGACACCGGACTAATCATGGTAGAGAAGTGAGATGATTCAACATGACAAATCCGAAACTTTTTGAAGCTATCTTAAACGACTCAGATTACCAGTCGACTCTACCCGACATCATAGCTAGAGCAAAGGAAAACCCAATGGTTCAAAGAGTCATGAAAGAAGCTATCCTAAGCGACGCAGCTGGAGCACTTGGAAAAATGCACAACGTGGTGGTAGAAGCAGCTAAACCCGCTTTGATTGGAAGAGAGATGATTTGGGTTATGCCCACCACCGAAGCGGTGGTACGGTTTCCAAAAGCAAAACTGGGCAAAGCCTACAGAACAGCTGAGCTGGCGCAGACGTGGATAACTGGAGAAAAGTATGAAACCACCGATATAAAAGCAAACATCGAAATCAAGGCTGGAGCAGAATATTCAAAGACCTTCCTAGAAGACGCCACCTGGCCTGTTCTGGAACGCCAAACCGCCGAGGTTGGCAGAGCCATTGCAGAGCTGGAAACTGAGAGAATCTACACGCTTTACACAAGCATCGCTGCCTCTGACCTTGCGGGAGGAGCAGAAATCAGCGGCGCTGGAACCCTTAACTGGGCTGGCGTAGTGAGCTTCTGGAACGCCATCAAAAAGGAGAACTTCTCTGCTAAGGTATTGGTGATTCATCCAGAACAAGCTGCTGACCTGTGGCAAGATGACAAGTTCATTCATAGCTTCTATTTCGGCGAGAGAGCTGATTTGACTAGAGGCGTTCTAGGCGAGACTTATCTTGGCATGAAAATTCTTGTGAGCACAAAGGCAACTGACGGAACAGTTTTGGCTGTTGACACAGACGTTGCTGCTGTCATGCTGTTGAGGCGAGACATCCTAACAGAACCTTTTGAAAACCCGAGGGAAGACCGCTACGGCATAGTTGCATCAGAGCGCATTGGCTTAGGCGTTTTAAGAAGCAAAGCAGTTGCACGAGGAACAGGCTGGTAGGTCTTTGACTTGAGCGGTCTTTTCTATAAAAATCCCCAATTTTTCTCTTTTTGTGGTGACCGGGAATGAGTGAAGAAGTTGAGTGGGGACAATACCAACAAGCGTTCAAGGCTATTCATGATGCTATCCGTAGTGGCTTGGCTAAGGCGCCTGAAGGCAAAAACGTAACCAAGATAGGATTTTGGGAAGATGCTAACGGCAATGTTAAGTACATAAAATTCTATGATGGTACAGAACTGCTTTTCACGCTTGAGTTCAGTAATGCGGGAACCGCAAGCTCAGAAACATGGAATATTACACGGTGCTGAAGGTGAATTAAATTGCCTATCACCTATGACCCCGCTGCCAACATCATAACTGTTACGGGTTTCACCGAAGAGGCTCCATGCACATTCGATGATTTATACGATGCTGACAAAGCTGGAACCCTTGAGCTTTTGCCCTCTGAAACTTACTTTGAAGGCGTCACAAGAAAAAGTTTGACCACTCAAGTCCGTCCAGCAGACAGTAAAGCGTTAAAGTTAAACATTTTGATTACGGCATCAAATGATATAGATGCAAATTTATTAATTGTAGGAAAAAACTTGGCTGGTGAATCCATTTCAGAATTCATAACTTTATATCCCGTTGGAACAAAAGTTACAACTTACTACTATTCTTCTGTGGACACAGATGGTTTAAGCATTTCTGTTTCTGCTGGAAAAAGTGTAACATTTTCTATCACTCAATCAAGATGGGGTGTAGTTTGGAGAACTGAAGCAGGAAACAAGAAGCAATATTACTTTGATGATGTAAGAGTCCATTTTGGAGATGATGTTACTCCAACATACTTCAAAGATACTAATGTTCAAGTAACTTTTCACTCCACCCTCACAAGGTGGAACAAGAACTTTTACCTTCATAAGAACCTTACATTCCAGCTCGGGGAAGTTTATGATGAAACCAACAAAAGGGGAACGGATGGTTGTCAAATTTATGCTTATAACCCCAATGATAACTTAACAGCGTTGTGTGGATGGTTGGGAGATTCTACTACTATTGTTAAATTATATGGTTGTCATTTTGGGGGAGGAAGATTTGTTGAGTTTAAAGGAAATGCTGTTATATGGGATTGCACTTTCCAGACAAATTGGTTAAATGTTGACACTCCCGATATAAACAATGTGACCCTTATTGAGACATTTTTAGAACAGGCAACAGGGGGAATCATATCAGACATTTTTATCTTCGGGGCTAACTATGGTTATCATAAGAGATGGGCTGCAACTTTCAGCATTGTAGACTTGAAAATCAGAAACTGTACATACATTGCCTATCTTGAAGGATTTGATGGAACACTCAGTCTTATAGACGCAGACTCAGATACTTGGGCAATCAAATGGAGAGCGGACCCTCCCTACGAGTCTTATGGGTCTGTTGATAGAAAATACACAATGAATTTAAAAGTTTTAGACAAAGACGGAAACCCCGTAGAAGGAGCAACCGTAACTCTATGTGATAAAGATGGCACACAAATATTCTCCACAACCACCGATATTAATGGAGAAATACCCGAACAAACCGTCTTATACGCTCGTTATAAACAAGACCATCCAAGTGTAGGAACTATTGCAACTATTTATTCCCCACATAAATTAGAAGTTAAAAAGGCTGGCTATCAAGATTATCAGATAACGTTTACCCTTGACAATAAAATCGACTGGAAAATCAAACTCGCTAAAGCCGTCAGTGTCTTCCTCAGCTTCGGCAGACCCGTCGTTAATTTGAAGAAAACTGATCCAGAAAACAAGAATGTGATGGTGCTGTAATATGGTAAAGGTTGGATATGCTTGTGGAACCTGTCCTCGTTGCGGCAGAAGGATATGCAGACCACGCCCAGCTACGGTTGCAGTGTGTGACTGCTGGCGCTACTGTCCATTGGAAAACTGGACTAAACTCATGGAGCCTTACACGCCAGACTTAACGCCTTCACAATACGATCCAGATAAAGGCTTAGACGTTATTATGATTCATATTTCAGAACAAGACCATCCACAGCCCTATTATTCTAAACAAAAACCAATCGAGGTGCATTTAACTTGAGAAAGGATCACCTACACGTTTCCGTTGACCGAGAGGTTTTGCGGCAGATCGAGGACATCTGGAAGATGGAACAGTCCGAGTGCCTAAAGAGGGGTGAAAGAGTTGCGAAGAGCAGCGTGGTGCAGAAACTGTTGATTTTGGGGATAGAAGCCTACAAGCGACGCAAACTACAGCCGTAACTTTCTTGCTTGTTTGTAAAGCAAACTGTTTTATTGCTTACTTTCTTGAAAAACCGTTTTTTTGCTCTTCGTTTTTTCAACGAACCTTAAATAATTCCTATTTACTCATAATCTTCTCAGAGAGTGATTTAATTGGCGAGCGTCACAACCGACGATGTTCGAGACACCCTAAACGTAACATCAACAGACATCCCAGATGCTCAAGTCACAAAAATGATTAAGAAGGCAGAAGTTACGCTGGAATTAGAAACAGCACGCAGCATTGATTATAACAACTGCACCGACGAAGAAGCATTGTTTATCACAAATCTCGCAGCCATCTATGCAATCTGCTACCTAACCGGCGGAAGCGCTGTTGGTCTTAGCTTTTCGGTTGGGAATGAACGCGTCGATGTGCTTAGCGGAGCACCGCCGCTAAGAGCCCTTCAACAAGAGGTTGAACGAGTGTTGAAAAGAATGCGAGGCGCAACGTTGAAACGGGTATAGGAGACTGGTTCAGGATGACGCGTTTTGAGCAAATTTTACGAAAAATAGGCGAAGACATAACGTGGCATAAACGACAAGAAGGAGCAATCGACCCTGAAACTGGCGACCGCATGGTCACCTGGACAACGGAATCCATCAAAGCGATTGTTCAACAAGTTTCAGCTGGCGAAGTTCTTGTTGAAGCTGGCTACACTAATGAGGATTATATCCGAATTTATGTCACAGCTGATGTTAAACAGAAGGATAAAGTCACGTGTAGAAACGAGGATTATGAGGTTTTAGTTCCTGAAGCCTTCTATTTTCGAGGCGCATTTGAATACTGCTCTGCTCTCTGTAGGAGGCTGGTTGCATAATGCCGTTGGCTTGGAATACAAAGACGCTGGTGCCACCTGGAGAAGAAACCGTAATTGTCTCTTACAATGTTGGAGCAGATAAACTCGTCAAACTGGACGGGTTCATCGCTTTCGGAACGTGCTCAGCCATATATCGACTTTACGTGGACGATGATGTTAAAGCCAGCTACATGACCAGCGAAGCCGACCGCAACGCCTACGTCATCTTTCGCACAGAACACGTAACAGGACCCAAAACCATCACCATCAAAGTCATCCATTTCGTTCCAGCCCCTGCAGGAGAAGGACAAGACTTCGAAGGAACCATTCTAGGAGGCTAAAAAATGGGAGTAAACCAAGCCTTCAAAGAGAAACTTCCAACACACGAACCCGGCGACATCTACCTTGTACGCAACACGTCTGAGAAAACATCGGTAACATCTATACCACTCGACTACCTGAAACTTCTGATTCTGCCAACCAACTTGCCCGTCGCTGACCCCGGCGGCATGATTGTTCCATACGAGGGAGGTTATGCATTGTTGGCGCTGCTGGCTAAGGGCGAAAATGCTCTAGCTAAAAACATTCTAGATGAAATGGTGACTTTTCAAAACGCGGACGGCTCTTGGCATCAGCAGTATTATCCCTATAAACCTTTTGACAGATACGAGGACAGAAAAGTGGACAGCGGCACAGCCTTAATGGCATTCGCCATGGCAGACTACGACGCCCGCAACACAACCACCCTATACAAGACAAGTTGGCAAAAGGCCGCTGCCTTCCTCAAAAGCCTAGAAGACGGCTCCACCGGATGTATTTGGAATCAAGTGATAGATGGGGTTATTGAGCAAGTTGCCTTTAGCGCGGACATGGCTGAAGTTATCTTAGGCTTAACTCGCGGATTAGACGCCTACGGCGACACGGTTAAAGACAGCGACAACAACTTGGTTAAACCTTTCATAGAGAGAATAATAAGCTGGATCGACAACTACATGTGGAGACCAACCGCCTACGACTACCAAACCGAGTATCCACTGGGTGCACAGAGCGAAACAGCGCCAGGCGTCTACATCACGTTCAAGCAATGCGTCACCTACACCCAAGCTTTGGTTGCTTGGGCACTGAAAGACTGGGACGACAAATACGGTACACCTGGAACCCACATCCAGAACATTTCTGATGCTCTCGACAAGATGATTGCAATGAATAGAGGACGCTGGGGCGGATACCTCTATCACGCTATGTTTGAAGCCACTGACCCGCCCGAGGAATATCCTCATTATGCTGCACTAATGAAAATCGCTATGGAGAAGGTGGACTCAACCCGATACTCCTGGTTCATTGACGATGCACTTAAATTCATGCGCTGGTGCTCCCTCTCCAACGGAACAGTCTTAGACAGCGTTTGGCCTGACGGACGCTGCTTCACCAGTCCAAACGCTAGGGGACCATTGCTTGTTTCTGTTGCCACCTGCATTTTAGCTGGAGCGTGAAAACATAATGAGCGTTGAAGACCCGAAAACAACCTTGATGAATCTGATTAAAACCAATATTTCGCTAACCAAAGATGACGACATAACACCAGCAACCGTTCACGTTAGCCACGAATGGTTTAACAGCCGACTCTTCAAGGATTTTGACGCTCAGATCACAGTAGGTTTGGCAGAGGGCTCCATGGAAAAACTCAATGTTGGAGGTTCATGGGTGCGCTACAGCGACCGTTATCGAATCATAGGATGGAGCGTTGATAAGACTGGTATAACTGGAAAAGAAATGCGGTGGAAACTGAGGCGGGAAATAGAACGAATCATACGCGCTAACCGGAAGAATCCAGGCGGTGCCCTCAGCTTCGTGGATGTTAAAGAAGTTATTGAAGGTGAAGATGTGAACAGTAAGCCGCCTTATTGGCGCGTGGAGGTCACGGTCATAACACATCGTTATGAAAAGATTTAGAGAAAAAAGGGAGGATTGAGAATTTGGCGTCTGCAGTCTACACTGGCGAAGAAGCCCACATCTACTATGTGGAAGAAACCACTTATGGCGAAACTCCTGTGAGCCCAACTATGCTTTGGATTGGAATTGTGCAGGAGATAGAGCCCGCGTTAAATCCAAGGAACATGGTGATTCGAGGCGTTGGCTCAAGAAATGTGAAAGCTATGCAGAGGGGAATACGGCATGTCGACTTGAAGGTTGTTTATGTGCCGCAGAACTGGGCTTTCCTCAACTACGCAACATCGTTGAAGTCTATGAGCGTTGAAGTTTTCTATGAAAAAACAGCGGGCATCATCAGTTTAAACCATAAAGGATGCAAAATCAACCACGTAAGAGTTGATGTTTCAATTGAGAATCCAGTGAAGGTAACAGCTGAACTAATCGGACAAGACATAGCCGTTGGAACTGTCAAAGTCGGAGCCAACTATGAAACTCAACCCTTAGTTAACCCATTCACAGGAAGCGACTGCACAGTGACTAAGGATACGGTGGAAATCACCCGTTTCAGCGACTTCAGCTTTGAAATTGGCAACAACCTCAAGCGTCAACCAGTCATCCGATCATCTACGCCTTATTTGATTAAGAGCTTGCCCGAGCGACACGAAGTGTTGCAGGGGATGGTTCGAGCTGATTTTGAGTCAAAGGATGAGCTAGATGACATTCTGGGCGACACCGAGTTTACTTTGAATTTCAACATAGGTGGAACAAGCTTTTCTTTCACCGGTTGCAAATGGCGCTTAAGCCGGCTTCCAACCCGCATAGAAGACACGGTTGCGCAAACTCTAGAGTGGGAAGCACGTGGACTGTCCATAACCTAAAGGCGGTCTGTTAGATGAGAACAGAAACCGTGAAGTTGGACAACCGATTTGGCGAGGAATACGCTGGCAAGTACGTGTTCAAGGAGATATCTTGGATGAAACGAAGTCGCATCATAACCAAATACACAAAGTATCATCCAGCAACAGGTCAAGTCATGAGCAGTGATCTGCCCGCTATTCAGGCAGAAACAATATGGGCTTCATTGAAGGAACAGCCAGAAACCCACCCCATCACTCTTGAGAAGCTGATGGACGAAGAAAACGGAATTCCAATAGAACTCGGAGAACTCTTCAGCAACGTTGTAAACCGCCTTTGCAGTCTGACATTGGAGGAAACAAAAAACTTGTGAGGGCGATGAGACGTGGAAAACCACATCCAAGCCTCACCAAGTTTCGATTATGCAAAGAATTCGGCTGGACACCTAAGGAACTTGAGCTTCAACCAGCTAAAACCATTGAAGAGTTCATTGTGCTACTTAATGAGATAGACCGACAAGCCGAGGAGGAAATTGAAAAGGCAAAGCGAGGAGCCCCACATGTCCATTGAAATTGAGTTAGAGACAGAAGGAATCGAAGAATTCAAAACGAAAATGGAAAAGTTAGACCATAACATGCGGCGAAAAGTTCACCAACAACTCAGAAAACTAGGCGCAGACATGAAGAACATGGCACGCCAAATCGTTCCAGTCAAAACCGGTCGTCTACGAGCATCCATATACGCTAAAGTGCAAGAGTGGAAGTTAAAGGTCGGTGCAACAGCACCATACGCTGTTTTCGTGGAGTTTGGAACTCGATATATGCGTGATCGTCGTTTTCTCAGCCAAACCATTGAGACATATCGTCCAAGGCTGGTGGAAATAATCAAATGTGGCATCGACAATGCCATTCAGGAGGCAGGAGGCTCATAAGAATGAGTTTCAGTGACATAGCCATAACAATACGAGCGGTGAATAGAGCCAGCAGCGAATTTGGAAGAATCCAGAGAGACGCTGAAAGCATGGGTGAAAAGATTAGAAGCGCTGGAGCCAGAATCGCTGGATTGGGCGCCCTAACCGCTGTTATCGGACATGTGGCTGAAGGTTGCGGCGTATTAGACCAGTCCACCGCAAGGTGGATCAGCACGTTAGGAACCGTAACAACAGCTCTTGGAGCATTTCTACGCACAAAATGGGGTGTAATAGTCGCAGAGAAAGCCTACTCTGTTGCCACCGCCATTGCCACAAGCACTACTTGGGCGTTTAACACCGCTTTAGCCATGAAGGTGGCGCTGTTAACGTTGGGTGTAGGCTTGGTCGTCGCCACCGCGGCGTACATGGCTTGGCTTGCCTCTACCACACGGGACGCTGCGGCAGCACAGAAGGAATACAATGCAACCTTGGCAAGTCGTGAACGGGCTGCAAGGAGGAGAAGGGAAGAGGATGCTTATGAACGAATCGTGAGGCGGGGTGGATACTACTAGCGGAACGTGGGCGCGATGAAATATGATCTTTCACAAAGCCGCTGTGTTTGTTTGGTTTCCGCTTAGGAAGTGGTATGTCGTGAGCATGGGCTATCCGCAGTGCAGGGTTGACATTTTTAGGGGCGTAAAACACTTTGACGAAGTGTTTGCATCCAACTGGACTATGAGTCAGGGAAGCTTATCTACTGACGGGAAGATCGGAACCCTAACCATTGGTGCATCGTATAACTTCGCTTCGATGAGCAAAAGTTGGAGCTTTAACACGTCAACTCATAGATACGCCATTATAAAGTGTACGGAGTTAACTGGTTCTTCTTGGAAGTTGGAAGCTAAACTGGCTGGCAACGTGAAATCCTCCAAAACGTTTGTGGACACGGGAATCAAAACAGTGGACTTGCAAAACGACGGCGTAGGATCACCACCATACCTTGGAAACATCGACGAAATCGTGTTAACCGTTAACGGCTCAGCGGATCAACACGTGAAGTTCGATTACGTGAAGATCTGTGAGAAAACCATGTTGACGCCCTCCGATGACCTAGCTGTCATTGACTTAAACGTTCATTTAGCAGTAACTGAAGAGGTAGGTTCAGTTAACTGCCTTCTCCAAAACTATGACGCTAAATATACGGATCAAATCAACGTTGGAGACCTAATTGAGGTTGCAATGTCTCGAACAGGGCAGTCATTTATCAAGGTCTTTAAGGGCAGAATCAGCTCGGTTGCCAAACGGGCTGAAGCTACGTCACGTGGTCCTCAACATTATTTGCGCCTAAGAGGACTTGATTTGGGCGCGGAGTTGTTTAATCGTTTGGTCACTAAGGAGTATGAGAGCAAGGAGGGCTCTGAAATCATTAAGGATGTATTGGCGAATTACACGTCTTTGGAGAGCGTTGGAGTTGAGGTGACCACTAGCACCTATGTGAATGAGGAGTATGTGAATAAGCCAGCGTGGGAAATCATCAAATACATCGCTGAAACAGCGAAGGATGCGAGCGGTGCTATTGGATATGACTTTAAATGTGAAGAAGGCGACATCAAATTCTTTCCAAGAGACAAGTATGTGAGCACTGTTTCCTTAGATGGAATTATCACGCTGTGCGAGCATGAGATGGCTATTGAACGGGTTCGTAACAAAATCTACGTTTACGGAGAAGCTTCTAAACCGCTTCCTCTGGATAAGGATGTTTGGACGGAATCTTTAACTCCTGCAGATGGAGTTTGGAGCGTAGGTGGAGGAGGCTCCACTCTTTCTCTTGACAGCACTGACAAGGTAATGGGTTCATACAGCATCAAAACATCTGGTGGCAGCGGTACCGTTCTGGTTTTCACCTTAAACGCGGGAAAAGAAGTCAACTGCAATCTTTATCCGAGTTTAACATTTCAACTCAAACCCGAGGCGGGATATCCATATTTCACGATTCAACTTGAAGACACAGCTGGAATGATTGTACGTCGCCATCTGCAAATACCCGACGGCAAATGGAGCCTACAGAATTTTCCTACAGGAAAAAGACATAGCGACCAGTGGGAACAAAGCATATTCAATGCTCAACCTTTCGATTGGGAAAACGTGAAAAAACTATCCTTCTACATAAGCACAACGGTTGGGGTTGATTTCCGTGTTGACAACCTGTTCTTTAACAAGTGCCGTTGGAGCGGCGTGGAAGAAGACCTTGTTAGCCAGTCGAAGTATGGTTTGAGAGAGTTAGCAATCACAGATGAAACATTGGTTTCAGATGATGCTTGCTCTAAGGTGGCGGCTGCTGAGCTGAACTATCGAAAGAGCCCCGCAGAGTTTTTGAAAGTTATGGTGATAGGCGACCCGAACATTGTGGCTGGAGAAACCATTCACGTGGTGAGTTCAAACGAAAATATTGATGGGAATTATCGCATTCAGTCCGTGGACCATCACATGAATGATGAAGGAGAGTTTGAGAGTCTTTTAACGCTGATTGCTGAGCCTCCTCGCTTGGCGGAAATAATCTCTGAAACTCGCAGAGAATTAGGTGTTTTAACTCGTGGAACTGCATACAGAAAGTTGGGGAGATAACTCTTGCCTATTAAGAAACATAAAACTCACATCAGCTTTGTTTTGCCATCTGACTGGAAGTGGGAGTTTGAGAAGGAGTTGCATAGACTTGACCAGCAACGCGTCAAATCAAAAAGAGGGTTTCGAATTTCCCGTTCCATATTGTATGTAATCGCTTTAATGGAGGGCATTCAACGAATCCGTGAGATGAATTTAGAAGATGTGGAAAGATGGTGTCAAAAAAACAAAATATAAAGTTGGGTTATAGTTTGATTTTGATGGGTTCTTTCAGATAATTCATTGTTTCCTTGTCAATAGCCTCTATGATTTCTTCGTCGCTTTCTCCCCGTTTGATGTCAATCTTTTTTTCAGTTGGTTCGATATGATTTACGTTAGCTCTTCTACGTTTTACTCCGGTAATTTTTTGAGGACCCGTTATGAGCACAAAATTTTTGTCAATTATATCCACAATTATGCATTTGCTTCCCGCTTCTCTACCAGCGATTTTGACGCAGATTCTTCCAACCTCGATTGCTGGCAACATGAAACCTCCGTGATGTCTTTGAAAGTAGAAACCATCAACGGTATTTATAACTTACCGACATCCCAACCATTTTTTCAAGACTTTCCTAATACAACACGGTCAATTACCATGCATAACGTTTGAAAAACCTCATCAGACTCTAACTCAGTGGTGTCAAGTATCAGATTGAAGGGAGATAAGTCTTCTCCAAGGTTGAAACCATACAAATTCTTGTAGATGCTCTTGGTTTTTGCATCTTTTTCCTTCAAAACCTTGAGAGCCTCCTCAACGCTTATATGGTCTCTTCTTGCGAGTCGCCTAGCCCTCTCCTCTGGCAAAACCTCCAGCCACACTTTGAAAGCGTTTTCCTTTAGGAGCCAAGACATGGTCCAACTGTCAAACACAACGTTTCCTCGCTTCGCCCATTTCATCAGTTCTTTGTCCACTTCTTTGTCAAACATGGAATTTTCCGCTCTCTGTTGAAGAAACTTCATTCCTTCCTCACTTTCCCACCAGCCTCTCTTGTCTGATTTGTAGCCCATTTTTTTGGCTAACGTTTTTAACATGCTTCCGCCGGATAGATATTTAAGCCCATATTTTTTGGCTAGTCTCCTAGCTAATGTGCTTTTTCCACATCCAGTCATTCCAGCCACGCAAATCACTATCTTTTGTTTCCGTTTATTCTGAGTCACGCCTAGGCGCTCCTTGTCGCTTGCTTCAAAAGTTCTCGGACACAGTTGTGACATAAATGTCCACCATACATGCGTCCCAGCCTCTTCTGACTTGCAGTGAGCTTCCGTAGTTGATAGGGATTTGAGCTGGGAACTCCTGAGAGAGTTTGGGCGCACCTAGCACAATGTAAGGCGCTAGTTTTCTCCCGTTTATAGCTGGTTTTGATACGTCCTCCTGGCAGCCGATGAAGAAGACGTTTTCTGCTTCTTGTTCGCTGGGAGGGTTTAGGCATCTACTCGGCATCTCCCATTCCTAAGCCAAAGAGACGTGAGAAGAGGATACTAGAAGTTACAGAGCAGAGAATATACCACAAGGCGACGGTCATTTTTAGAGTTCCACCGAACCATGGAAAATACGCAACCACATTGGGACCATAAAAGCCTATGAGAAACTGCCAGAGCAAGAAAAAGGGAATCATAAAAATCAAGGAGACTCTTAGCGACTGCCATGCCATTTTAGATTGAATCTTCATAATTCGCGGCTGTTGCTTCTGAACTTTGGCAAGCAGTTTTTTGTCGCCAGTTTTTCTTGCCTTCTTGAAGTCGGCATTCCAAGCGGAAATTTCCCGTTGCCAAGCTTTACGTTGCTCCTTATTAGTGAGAAGTTTATTGGTTATGGATGTTAAGAACGTGAGCCCTACGGCGATAAGTAGAATGGTTATTGTTGCTTCTGGCGCTTCAGACGTTAACAACCAATCTAGAATTGACATCACATTTCACCCCTCAACAATTTCAGAATCTCCTTCGCTGCTTCAACTTGTTTTCCACTGGGGTTTTTAACAATTTTCACCGATGCGCCGGTTAAAACTGAACACGCAGCCGCCATAAACCTTGAAAAAAGAAACTCCTCCATTATTTCACTTTCCAAAGCCTTATCTCTTTTCCGAGTTCTATCTCTAAATCTGCGGGAAAGAACCTCCCGCGGCTCAGCTTCAACCAAAACGAAAACAGTAGGTTTCAGAAGCTGCAAAACTGGAAACGGTAAGCCCGCCAAGTATCCATCCACCGTTTTTATAGACATGTGAGTATCCACAATAAGGACTCCCTCAGCGTTCCTCGCCTTCTGAGAGATAAATTCCGCCGCCTTCTACTGAAGCTCAAGTTGAAAAGACAAATCCATTTTTCTCAAATCATCCCTATGAAGGGATTCACCGCGTTTCTCAGACAGCTCCACCATAACTGTTCCATAATTTATCACAGAAACTTTTCTCCCAGCCTGCTCTGCAAGCTTCAAAAGCTCGTTGCAAACCGTGGTTTTGCCCGTTCCAGGTATACCCGTCACAATCACAACTCTGCTCAAACGTTATCCCCCTAGAAGGCCGCGAAGGGCTGGATACATTTCTGCAACCTGTTCCTGCATCAGGAGCTGATAATATTGATAAAGAATGCCCACAGACAACAAGACACCCATTCCAGACCCAAAGACACCGAAGAAATCAGCGACTGACGCAATTAGCCCAACTATAATTCCGCCAAGCACAGCGACTACCGGAATATACCGCTTGAGAATCATTTCAATTGGTCTTTGAGACCTTCGAAATCCCGGAATCTGCATTCCAGAATCAACGAGCTGTTTTGCCACGGTCCTTGGACCTAAACCTCCCACCTCGAGCCACGTTATAGAGAACACAATGCAGAATGCAACCATAATGCCCGTGAATATCAACGCTCGCGTTGGGTCACTCGCAACTTCTGATAGGTTTCGAGGAGAGATCACGTAATATACAAGACCGCCTGTAGGTACAACTTGAGTCTGACCATTACCTGCTGGAACTGTGTCATACATCCCGAGGAGATTAAGGAAAAAATTTGTGTTGTTTCGATTATAACTGCTCCAAAGAAGTTGAGAAAAGAAATAAATGTTTGCAAAAAGAGCCGCTGCGAAAATTACGGGTAGATTAGAAACATAAAGAAGTTTTATTGGATATCGACCGCGAAATCCACGATAGCCAGCATAAGAGATAGGAAGCTCAACTCTAACCCCTTCCATATAGATCACCACCAGAAAAACTCCTATAGTTGCGAATAGACCTAACATAGTAGGAAGATTCCCCTCTCTGTTGAAGAAAACGTTCCCTAAAGACTTGCCGCTAAATAAAGTTTGAAACAAAGCAACTATTGCCCCATAGCTAAACCCGTCACCCATAGGTCCAATTGGGCTCAAAGTGGACCAAAGAATGCTTTGAGCCACCCCTGCCATGATGAACAAGCTGATCCCGCTGCCTATCCCCCAGCCTTTCTGTATCAACTCATCCAGAAGCATCAGCACCACTCCAGCAACTAGAAGTTGAATGAAGATTATGATGGAAACTCTCACATCTGTAACTTGGAACACCCCTCCAATTATGTAGGCAGAAGCTTGAAACGCTATGAAGAGCAAAGAAAACACTTTGCTGGCAACTGTAAATAATCCTCGATCTTCAGGATTGGAAAAATCAACACTCACCATTCCAGATCCTGCGAGAAGCTGTAATACCAAGCCAGCAGTTACGATAGGGCCTATTCCTAGCTCCATCAAGGTGCCCCTACGAGAGGCGAAAATCACTCGGAGAAATCGGAAGGGGTCTTCTTCGCCTACTCCGACGCCGAAAAGCGGTATTTCACTCATGACAAGGTATAGTATGAGGGCTATGGCGGTCCAGAAAAGCTTTTCATTAAGTCCTACTCTGCGCTCTGGCGGTTTAACTTCAAACATAAATCTCGAAAGAGGCTTGAACATTCCAAGAAATCTGCCAGCCATAGCTTTTTCCTTCACTCTCCATCTATAAGGCAAATTAATGGTTTAATGTAATTAATTTTTAGTTCCAGCAACAGGTTCTGTTTCCTTTAGGATTTGGCCACCCGCCTCCTGCACCTTTTTAGCTGCGCTCTCGGAATGAGATGCAACCTTTACAAGAATGGGTTTGGTGATGTTACCCATTCCTAATAGTTTGTCGTATCCCAACTTGTTAAGGTCTAACAAAACTTTTCCTTTTTCCTTTTTCAACTGTTCTTCTACGGTTAGTCTATCAACGAGTTCCTCCAGTTGCCCTACGTTGATGACGTTTATCTTTTTGCCTATGGTTCGCGGAGACTTGAATCCTCTTTTTCCAAAGTAGTCTGGCTCATATTTCACCACGTATGTCCATCCGTGTTTGTGAAGACCTGCCTTTCCGTGGCCTCCTCTTTTGCCTCCTCCTCTGTGCTGTCCTACTCTTCCGTAGCCATGGGTTCTTGAGGCACGTCTTTTCCGAACTTTTCGAAGTTTATGAGGTGACAAGACGTTTTTCGCTCCGTTTTTAAACAATTGTTTCTTTATGTTAGCGTTATCTTGTATTTGACAGTCCATACTAACTTTTAAATCTTCACTACTTGCTTTTGCTTATTCTAAGGTTGGCTGCCAATTGTTAAATATTAAAACTGAAACAAACCCTTTTAAGAATAATGAGAGAAAATCAATGAAAAAATCATCAGATGTCAATAAGCTTAAAGAAATCTGCATAGAAATTGAAAAAGAAGGTCAGATAACTGGAATTCATCTTACACGACTTTCTGCAGCGTTTGGTCCACGTTTTGCAAAGGCTTGGGATGCAATAAAGGAGAGAAGAATAAAAAAATACGTTTTTAAGCCAAGCGGCAGAATTGTTTGGATTGTGGTCGGGAAAGAACGAGAATATCTTGTCATGCCCGCGGCTGAATTCTGTTCTTGCGAAGATTTCTACTTCCAGTTTGACAAAGGACATTTCTGCTATCATATAATTGCACAGAAACTGGCTGAAGCTTCAGGGCGATTCGATTTGATAGAGGAAGAAGATTATTTCTACGAGGTCTTGATAAAGGAGTGGAAGACTGTTGAAATTAAGGTTTCTAAGAAACATCAGAGAGAGGAGGCTACGACTTAAATAGGATTTCTCCCAAAATAAGAGGATAAGGGACCATACCATGAATTTGGCACTTATGAATTTGAGCCAATACTTCGGAATTATAATTAATCTCCTAACAGTGCTGACCTTTATCGTTCTGGTTTTAGCCTTTGTCTACCTAGTATATGGCAGAGAAGAGGAATCTGAATAAAAATTCTCATGTTTGTTTCCGTGATAAAAGAAACAGAATTACTCCAATAATCGTTACAGCAACAGCAAGTATAATCATCCAGATAGCGTTGGGTCCAGCGCCTAGCACTATTGGAATTGGACCAATAAATACTATTGCGCTGAAGTTTGTCGAAGTTCCAGAAAGAGCAGTAGCTGTTATGATAAGGGTCATTCCTATGAAGATTAGAAGAAAGCCTAGAAGAAACAGTTTAAGCGGAGTTGACCATGGAACTGTTTCTACAGCGGGAGCTTCTGGCTTAAGAAGTTTATAACATTCTGTGCAAATCCATCTGTGTGGTTCTAGGCATATCTCACAGACTTCTCGTCCACATTCTTGGCAGATGTATCTTGCCGTGCGCTTGCCGCAAATCTTACATGTTCTTATTTGCGTATGTGAGTCCTCCTTCACCTGAGAACTAGGTTATAAAACACCGTTACGATTAGTAAAAGAATGATTAGGATTATGGATAATAAAAGAAGTGTTTTCACTGATTCTTTGTCGGTGCCGAAGATGATTGGGAAGGGTCCGATTATCACGGCTCCTCCTCCCCTAACTTTTCCTTTGCCTCTGATGCCAATGAAAAACATGAGGACAATAGCAATTAGTGTTATGAGGAAACCAGCAAAAATCAGTATCATGCCCACGTTGAACAATATTTGTTCGCTCATCTAATAGCTCCTCACTTCTTCAACAAATTTAGAAGCGATTGTTTAAATAAAGTTTAATAGCGACCTGCTCTTGTCTGAGTTCCGAAAAGTTTGTAGGGAAAGAGAAATGAGTTTCGAGGAGATTGTTCAACGAATTATTTCTTCTAAACAAGACCTTACGCGGGACAAGGTTCTTGAAATGATTGAAGACAAAAAGAAAACAGCGGAAGGATACTTCACGAATGAGGTTGCGGCGCGACTTGTTGCCTTAGAGCTAGGAGTGGAGGTTCCCTGGTGGGAACCCTTCCGAGCAGACGTTTCAATCAAAGATGTTGTTTCTGGTTTAAACAACGTCACCGTGATGGGACGCGTTATTCGCGTGTATCCAGTTAAAACTTTTACTCGCCAAAACGGAACTGAGGGAAAGGTTGCACGTTTGCTCATTGCAGATAAGACTGGAACATTAAGAGTGGTTCTTTGGGATGAAAAAACAAGTCTTGCAGAGTCGGATGGAATAGAACAGGGACAAATCATAAAGGTTTCTCACGGATACGTGCGAGAGGGACTGGATGGAAAGCTGGAACTACATGTAGG
>QMYO01000009.1 GCA_003662715.1 Candidatus Bathyarchaeota archaeon
GGTATACATAGAAAACCATAAAAACAGAGAATATACCCAAGAGATTCCTACATCTTCAGAGAAGCTAGAACCCTCCAAAACCGAAGAGAAACAACCTCTAATGCCAGTTCCAACCCAAACTCCAGCAACCCCTTTAAAACCCGTTGATGAGAACACTGCGAGTACACGTACGCCTCCAGAATGCGCTCATTATTTCGGATATTTGAGAACTCTGCCGAAGAATACGCCTATTCCCGACGAATGTTTCGGCTGCACTAAAATAATGGAGTGTTTCATGCAAAGTTAAGGTGTTAGTTATGTCATTAAAGGTTAAAGATGTCATGGTCAAAAATATCGTAACAATAGGAGCAAAGACTTCAGTGAAAAAGGCAGTGGAACTCATGAATAAACATGAGATAGGATGTTTAATCATAATGAATAAAGAGAAGCCCGTTGGAATAGTGACTGAAAGAGACATGCTTAAACGGGTTTTACTCCAACGCAAAGACCCGCGAAGGACTAGAGTGAGCAGTATAATGTCCAAGCCTCTTATGGTTGGAAAGCCTCACACTGACCTCCGTGAAGCCGTGAGACTTATGGTTGAACGGAGAATCAAAAAGCTTCCTATTGTTGAAAACACTCATCTTCTCGGCTTACTAACCCTAACAGACATCGTTCGCTCATCCGCTTACTTCGAGCATATCATTTCCTCCTTCTGCTCCAGATGCCCATTAAGAAGAGCTCAAACGAATTCTAACTAATTCCAGCTCCATCCTATAATCTTTCAAAGGTTTATTTCAACTATTTCTTCACTTCTTTACTATTCAGATTCTGAATTCACAAAATTGAAGAGAGAATACATACTCCCGCTTCATACATGTTAAATACGATAAAAGTAAAGGTCATTTATTAGCAAAAAGAGGTGAGGTAATAAAAATGCTGAAGTCAAAGAAGGGAATCTCGCCAATCCTCGCAACACTACTGTTAATTGCTATCGCTGTTGGCGCCATCCTCATCACCTATGCTTGGGTTATAACCTTCACGAGTACACAAACCCAACAATCTGGAGCGATTCTTGGACTTGAGAACATCAGATTCTACAACACAAGTTCAATATATTATACCGATATCACGCTGAGAAACTCTGGAACATCTAGCGCAAAGATTGTGGCTGTGTACTGGTCAGATTCATCGTTCTCAGCTCTTCAGAAAATGACCAAAGACACTGAATATCAATTTGATTCTGCCCATTCCACAGGTGTGGTTGATGCGTTAGATTCCATCACAATCACCATTACATGGGGCACAGGAATAATCTCCGGCAACTGGACGTCGGGAAACACCTACTACTTCAAAGTTGCTACTGAAGCTGGAACTCCTTTTCAGTTCACTGGAAAGGCGCCTTAGAGTTCATATAATCCAGTTTTTAAGCTAATTATTCTTTTATACAAATCTTAACCTTACAACAATAACAGACGTGGTTTGAAGTGAATGAAGTGTTGGATATCGCTCGTGTTCTTCTTTGCCTTGTTTTTCTAATTTACGCTTCATGGAGCGATTTTAAGACAAGGGAAGTAAGCAATTGGGTGTGGGTGATTTTTGCGCCTTTAGCCCTCATTTTAACCTCTTTACAATTCATTATATTTACTCCACAGTTACTGCAAGGCTACGTCTTATCTATTGCAGCAACCTCAGCGTTATCCATAACTCTTTTCTACGCGGGAGCATTCGGCGGAGCCGACGCCAAAGCATTCATCAGCCTGTCCCTTGCCTTACCCTTCTACCCAAACGATATACTTCAACCGTATTCAAGAGTTATTTCTCCGCTTTCTCAAATGCTTTTCACAATCACCATATTCAGCAACGCTGTTCTTTTAGCAGCGTTAAGCGTGATTTACATTGTCGCGCGTAACTATTTTTGGAGATACAAAACTGGTAAAAAACTCTTCGAAGGAGTTGAAAAGGAGCCGAAATGGCGAAAAATTCTGGTGCTTCTTTGCGGCTATAAGGTGGATATCACCGAATTAGAGAAAAAAGAGCATTTGTATCCACTTGAAGACTTTGATGAAAATGAGAGAAAGCTTCTTGTGGTTCCAAAGGATGAAAGCAGAGAAGAGATTGTTAAGAGAATTCAGCAAGCAAAGCGTGAAGGAAAGCTTCAAAATTGGGTATGGGCGACTCCGGGCTTACCAATGCTCATTTTTGTCACCGTTGGCTTGATTGTCGCCCTTTTCTATGGAGATATTGTATGGATTATTGTTCAATCAGCTTTGGGTTACAGTTGAATTAGTGATCACTTTAATGTTTCGAGCGTCAACAACAGTAACTTGTGCGGATAGCGGATTTGAGGTGACATCTGCACAGTATAACCTGTATATGGGTCCATAGTTTAGGTCGTATACTCGGTTTGATGACGAAATAGGTATAGTGTTGTTGTTTACATCTTTAATTGAGAAATTACTTTCATCAAGATTAACTATAGGTATTAGATTCTCTTCATAAACAGCTAAATAAACTGTCAAGTCTTTGTTGGCGTTAGACCATGTGGCGTTGAAAATTCTTACTTTTAGAAGCGTTGACACGAGAAACTTGTATCCCGTGAGTCCAGCTGAAGTGATGTTAAGATTAAAGGTGGCATTGGCTGCTGAGAAAGAGGTTTCGTTATACCAGAGGCTGGCTAGCCCTAAAGAATAATTAATGTTTAAGCCGTAAGCGGAGTATGAATTATTGGCGACGGAATATTTTAGGGCAACTCCGAAACCGGGGTAAGCCTTTGTAAGGTTGATTTGCCAATTATTTAAATTGTTAATCAAAGTCTGGTTGTTAGTTCCGTTGAGCATTGTGTAGTTGGCAAGGCTTAATTCAACAACTCGCCGTGAGCCTAGCTCTATGTTGTCAATTACCATCAGATACTCTTGCCATCTTTCATGTTTAAAGTAAGTAACTGTGCTGTACATTATTGCGCCGATGGAAATTATCATAATAGCTATTATTAAAGTAGCAAAGATAATGAATTGTCCCTTTTTGTGTTTTATTATTTTCATGATGTTATCTCCTTACTAGCTGAAGGACTAGGATTCGCGGGTCATAATCTGTTTGGTAACCAGGAATGATGTATGTCACTGAGGCGATGTAACTAGAGTTTTCAAAGACCTCGATGTCTCCGTAGCGTATTATTTCATTATTAGCAACTGTCCAATTTAAGTAGTAAACAGTTAAATCGAAGTAGACTTCAGGTGGCAGAGAAACCATCAAAGCCATTGTGAGAGTGGTCCATTCCTCATTGTATACGAAGCGCGAAAGAAGCCTTTTTTCATCCAAATCATGTAGAACATTATTTCCCATTTTTTCTAGGTCACTAGTTTCATATGTGGGACTAAAAGGAGTAGCGGCGAAAACGTTGAGAAAGGTTATGGCAAACAGAATTATGAAGGAGGCGAGTAAGGCTTCGACTAGGCGCATTTGTCCTTTGTTTTTTTTGTTTTTTCTCATGGAGATTCGTTCCATGTGGTGTGTTTGCTGGTTAATGTGACACATTAAAATGATGAGGGTAAACAGATATATTAAGTCTATTGTCTTACGATATATATGCTGGCTAAACCTCTTTCCATAACAACAACTCAAAAATATAAGTCATACCCGCAATTTCCACAGACCTAGAAAGCTTTAATGCCCCGCCACTAGGAGATTGCGCAGAAGAACTGCCAAAATTAAAGACTCTGTATCCACTGGCGGTAGTAAAGGGACCAACGAAAAGAACTAACTGTCTGGGGTTAGGAACGCTGAGGTTGAAGATGATAAAGAGTGGATTTAAATCGCTTAGACCGCTGAAGACCCTACTCCAAGCCCAGCCGTTTTTACTGTCGCTCCACTGGATTGGATCAGTCTGGTGGCTTCCATTGTATATGCGCCAGGTTCCGTCCGCGCTCACAACCGCTATGCTCTCAACCCATCTCTCACCCGCTGAACCCTTTTCCCAACCAGGACCTTCAGGTATCGACAGCGAGATGTTTTCGCCAATTATGCTGGCGTTCGTGGTATGCTGGTGACCAAAGCCTTCCATGTAAGTTGAAGTTACTGTTGCCAAATCTGCAACGGTTACTTTTAAGACGATAACGTAATCTGTGATGCCAGATGGAAGTACCTTCTCTATGGTGCATTGTCCCAGCAAGTTTGTGCTGTTTTCCGTTTCAGTAGTAAAATAATCCTTCTTGTTTTCCACGTATAGTATCGTGGCTTCTACATGGGCATTCGGAATCGGCCTTCCATCATTAAATGTTACATTGACTTCATAGAGTAAATTGGGGCTTCCGGATTTTTTGATCGCTGTAACATTAAATGGGGGCATAATTTTGATGTTAAAGCCATAATCTTGAAGTCCTAATAACGTGCGCACGGTCTCATAATCTAAACTTCCTGAAGGATTGCCAACATTCAACCTTTGAACCTTGTCGGGATCCAATACATAAAAAGAGGAATCTTCTGAAAGTGCTAACCCAAATTGCGCAACATCACTTTCGTTAAATGGATCATTTGACCCCCAATTTGAAGGGTAACCCTTGCTCAAAAGCATAGAGTTCAATGCTTCTAAAGCTACATTCCTAAGCTGCTGCTGATCAACATAAAGTAAATTCACGTAACTTATGGCTGGGACCGCTATTACTGCTGAAACAAAAAGCATGCTTACGACCATTATGGCTGTTATGTGTTCAAAGACTGGTGCTACCATTTCGGTCTACTCGCTATTTTGGATATTGACAATAAATTAATATCTATACTATGTATTAAGTCTTACTACTCACTAATCTTTCTTCCATCGAACACAAATACACCTAAAACAAGCCAAGAATAATCAAAACAAACGTTTTCTGTTATTCATAAGCAATCCATACGAGAACACTCGTAGAAACGCGACTACATCCAGCAACAACCGTTCTTCCACCACTTTCAACCGAAGTTTGACTCCCCACCTTCAAACCAGGAAGAATCCAAGAAGATGCATCAATCCGTGAGTTGTCTTTAAGATAAGCGTGTACAGATTGAGCGTCGCCTCCATTCGACGTTATGTTTATGATGAAAGTTGAGTCTTGTACATGTGAAGGTAGATTAAGCGTCTTCTCTAACGTCACGTTGCTATAATTTGTAGAGTTTACTAGAAAATACAGGTTTGCTAAAGTATCAGATACGTAGTCAGCGATTTCCTTCAACTCTCTCTTAATCATCTCCATTTTCATGTTATCTACAACGTATAGAAAGGAAAACTGCATTAAAAAAATCAGAGTAATTAGGGCTGAGGTGAAGATAACATGGCTTATCGTATAAGCTGGCATCTTCCTTCCCTCTCACACGCTAACCTGTACTTCAGCAACTATTACGCTAAAGATAACTTTTCCAGGATCTAACGAAATTGTAGCTGAGTCGGACTCATTTTCCGACGCAACATTAATTGTGCAACTGCTCGTAGCGTTAACTCCAGGGTCAATAGTACTCGTTTGGATGTTGAGAGATTTCGCTTTAAGATCGAAACTATTATAATGAGAAGCAGCGCTCATCACGGCTCTTATTAACCAAACGCTCACGTAATTCACCATTGTCCCATTCACATTTAGATAGGACGTCCTCATAGCCCGCGTTCTATAGCTTAACGTGATGTTAACAAAATTCGGTTCTTGTTCAACGAGCACTCTGCTAAGGCTTTCTGTGCTATCAGTGACTACTAGATTAGAATCTCCCAAAACATACGATGTATAGTTTTCGCCAAAGGTGATATATCGAGTGCTGGTTGAATATCTTATTAATCCTGTTGAAATATATTCTAAAGTATAATTAGAGCCGCCTATTGTCGCAGTCACGTTTAATGTTACGGCATTGGGTATCAACCTTAAAGTGCCAAATTCGATTTTAAACCTAACCGCACGCGAAGCATTAAGCTTCCAAGCAGCATCTTGTAATGCATCGTCAAAAGCTAGAATCGACTTCTTAGCCACCTCGAACTCAGCCGAGCCTCTCTGCTGCTCTACAACATTATAGGCATATATGGCAACCGCCATAACGAGAGTGGCAGTAACCGCAGTAATTATAAGCGCTGAAATAGCGGTTGAAACAGCCTTGTTTTGGCGTAAAAGCGATATTGATAGTCTCCTCATATGCTCACAAGCTGTGGAACAAAGATGGATGCCAACAAAGTGATGACTACGAGCAAGGCGGAGTGCTTAAATCCAGCCGCTATGGACTCTCCAGCAATTTTGCCCGCCACTAACCCAATCATGTACACGTGAAATATAACTGAAATAGTGAAAAGGGTAGCGATAGAGCTTAAATCAGTGGTCTCGCCTCCTATAGCGCCCATACTCACCGTCTTAGAAACGAGCACCAGCATCATAAGCGTCGTCGACATAAGCAAAATTGCAGCAAAATAGGGCACAATTATGTAGGGTCTAGTACTCGCCCTCTTCTCTTTCTCCACTTCCTGAGTCATGTGGTTGAATCTTGCCAGTGCCTCAATTGTTGAGATAGTTCCGCCACCTACGTCAATCGTTTCCACAAGTAGGAATATGACTATCTGCGACAACCAGCTCTTAGTCCGTTTCAGAAAACCTTCAAAAACCTGCCTCAACGAAACACCCCAGGAAAGTTCAGATGAAATCTGGCTCAAGTGCTTGCTGAATTCCCCATAGTTACGCTTTGAAAGGCTTTCAATACACTTCTCTGGGGACAATCCAGTTTTTCTAATTTCAGTTAGGTCGCGAAGAAAGTTTGCTATCCCCTGCTCAATACTCAACTTTTTCTTCGCAATCCTCATTTGAACTATGGCTGGAGGCGCTGTAGATATAACCAACAAGATGGCGAATGCCAAAGGTAGATCAACAATGCTTTGTATGGCATGAAGGAACGGAATTTGAACCATGCCCATGAAGCTAGTGAGCAAAAAGAAAACAAAAAGCCCAATCGCTATGCAGATAGCATAGACTTTGTATGGTTCCCAGTCTGTAATCGGGGTTTTAGGTTGCATGTCATGCGCAAGGTAGATGAAAACAAACGAGAGCATAGGCGCGAAAACGTATGTGTACAATATTATGCCGGAATTAACGGAGATGCCGATGCTATAAATTGATTCAACGCTAAATAGAATGTAGAAACAGAGAGACATAAGGACCATTACGATGATAAAGGATTCTAGGAGCATGCCAAGGCGTTCAGCAGCGGCTTTAACTCTTGCGGCTCGAGCTTTAAAGATGTCCTGTGTCTTTGTTTCCAGATAATGCGAAATATCGCCACCCGTTATGACCGTTGAAGCATATCCCCCAAAGAACTCTCGGTAAATATCTAAAGGATGCTCTTTAGCAGTCTTTTGTAGAGCCGACAACGGGTCCATGCCAAAGACTTCCACTGCTCTCATCAGTTCTCTTGCTTCTTTGCGCATTGCGGGCATCAAATCCACCTCAGAAAGCCTCTTAATGCTCATGTAAGGCGATATGCCCCCCGTAGCCATGACGGTAACATACGCCGAGACGAATGGCATCTCTCTTTCTAAAGCGTGAGCTCTCTCGCCAGCCTTCATGATTGGTGTAATCATAAACATTATCATGATATATACTGGTGTGGGAACGAGGAAAATTAAAGGAAGAAATCTAAAGAAGTATAAAAGTACGATTGATATGATAGTGACTGGTGTCGTTAAGAGAGCCAGAAAAAACATTAAGGAAATATAGGTGTCAGGATAGATTCTCATTCCTGCCTTCTGTAAATAATCTTTGAATTCAAAGACATTGCCTAAGAATCTAACTGCGAAGCGTCCAAATAGGCGATAGGACCAGCCTTCAAGAGTGTTGAACAGAGACAGCTGGTTCCACCCTCCTTCTATAAAATTCCTCTGGCCTTGAATAGTACTCAGATATGATTGCTGCGACGTCATGATAGCTTCGTATTTTTCGTCTTCGCATCCAAGCCAACACGTTTTTGCGACGATTCATTTCTTCAATCAAGTCCACTTGGCTAACGCCAAGGTGTTTCGATAACTTAGGAAACAATACGCTTCTACTTAAATAGGCGCTGAAAGAGTCTTGGGCTGGGTCCCATTCAAACACGTTGTGATAATTTTCATAATCAGCAATTTCGTCTAGGGAAGTCATTCGTCTAAAGGCCCTTGTTTCACCATCTTTTTTTAAGTGTACTCTTTGAATGATTGCGACAATGTTCATTAGAGGTATGTAAGCGGGGGCTATATCCATGGGTTTCTGAGTTAAACGTTTGACGGCGGAGTCAAGGCTTTCCGCATGCATTGTGCACATGCCTCCGTGTCCTGTCGCTAAAGCTTGGAATAGAACATATGCTTCGCTACCTCGAACCTCACCAACAATCAAGTAGTCTGGACGATGCCTTAAGGAGGCCTTAACTAAATCAAAGAGAGATACTTCACCGCTTTGATTCTCTCCGAGACCATAGCTTCGTCTTGAAATGAATGAAACCCAGTTTTCATGAGAAAGATTGAGTTCAGCAGTTTCTTCGATTGTGAGAATTTTGCTTCCAGGTTTGATTAGGCAAGCTAGAGCATTTAAGGTAGTAGTTTTGCCCGCTCCTGTTCCACCTAATACCATGATGGATGCTCTGTTTTCTAGCCCCATCCAGAAATACGCTGCTATCTCTTCAGACAAGGTTCCAATATTGATTAAATCAATGATGGAATAGGGATCCTCTCGGAATTTTCTGATTGTGAAAGTTGTTCCGAATGGAGTTACTTCCCGCCTGTAACAAACGGCAAGTCTGTGTTTTCCGGGGAGAGAGGCGTCAACTATTGGGAATGCAGAGCTAATGTGTTTCCCAGCCATGTGAACTAACTTAACCATTAGGTTATTCAGTTCTTCATCGTCTTTGAAGATGAGGTTTGTTTCGATGCTCTCGTATTTTCTGTGCCAAATGTAGACTGGTTTATTGACGCCATCGCAGGAAATGTCTTCGATGTTAGGGTCTCGCATTAACGCATCGATTTTACCGAAGCCTACGAGGTCTCGTTCTGCGTGGTATAGAATCTTAGACCATGAAACATCGGCTAACCAGCCTAGGCTTATACGGTATTTTTCAATGATTTTTTTTGCTTCTCTGTCAAAGAAGGTTCTAGGGTCTTTGATTTCCTCTCTTGGTGAGCGAATCTCTGCGAGTAGAATTTCTAATATTCGATTGTATATGTCTCGTTCAAATTCGTCGAGTGGAAGTTCGTCTAGGATGTACTTATACTCGCCTGTTGATGGGTTCTGTACAATCACAGCGTGGGCAAATGGTTCATATAATGCGGTTCTTTCAACTGTGACGTAGCCTCTTGGGATGGGGATTGGCGGTGCAGGAGGTATAGGTTCTTCCTTACGTTTTTTGGGATTGAAGGTGATTCTTATGCGTTTTAGTTTGGCGAGTTTCTTTTTAAGCTGTGGCATTGTTCCTCCCTTCCATTATAGGGTGATGTGGATAATCCGTTAAATATTGCATCTTACTATACACTACTACGATTAGCAGACATACACCCGCAAAATCAACAATCAACAACCTATTCCTCCTCCCAAGTTATGCCTATAATCTTTAATTTAAACAAGACAACAACTACAACAACCACTGCAATCGCTGCAATTATCAATATTAGAGTTGTTAACGGCAAACCAGTTACACCAGGTCCCGGAACAGCTTTAGGAATCACAGTTATCGTCACTTGATCTTCACCATTAACATAACCGCTCTTTGCGGCTGTTGCTGTGAGGGTGACATTAAATTGTGTAGATGTTTTAGGAGCAGCGAAGGTGAACGTGAAGTAACCATTTGAATTGGTGGTTCCATTAGTCGCGGAGAAGCTTCCGCCACCATCAGAGGATAGAAGGACTGTTGCGCTTGGAATTGGGGTTCCGTTATATGTTACAAGGACAGTCATTTGCGCTATTTCTTCAGAATCAAGAGTGGTAGGGTTGCCAGCGAATTGGATAGCGAGTATTCTAGGTTCTATGGTTAGTTTTGTTTGTCCTTGACCATCTATGTAGCCGGTTTTTGTAGCGGTCGCTGTGATGGTGAGGTTTAACTGAGTTATTGTTTGAGGAGCAGTAAAAACGAAGGTAACGTCACCATTTGAATCGGTGGTTCCAGTTTGTGCAGAGAAGTTTCCGCCGCCATCAGACGATATCGTAACTGCGGCGTCTGCAATAGATTGTCCAACAGATGTCACATGAACTTTCACATTTGATGTTGCTTCAGAAACGATGCTGGTAGGATTAGCAGTGACTTGGACTAATAGAATGGGCAAGACTTCTAGATACTTGTAGTCAGAGCCATCTGCGTAACCACTCTTTGAGGCAGTTGCTATGATTCTTACGTTTGTTATTTGAGTTACATTTGGGGCAGCAAACGTTGTAGTGAAGTAACCTGACGCGTTTGTAAAGCCAGATGAAGGTGAGAAGCTTCCAGCTTTTACTGAGAATAGGGTAATGCTTGCGTTTTCTATCGCACTAGTTCCGTCTGTCACATGAACTGTAACTGATATTTGTTCTTCAGAGCCAATTGTGTAAGCGCTTGGGGCGAGTGAAATATTTAGGGGCGTGAGGCCTTGTTGAACATTTATTGTTACCGTTGCAGAATTGGTACTGTTGACACCGAAATCATCCATTACTGTGACTTTTGCATTATAGACTCCAACGGAAGAATATTCGTGAACAACGATTGACAGTGTTGTCCAACCACTGTTCTTTCCATCTCCAAAATCGAAAAAGTATTGGTCAACACGTCTATCATCGCTTGAAGTGGTAGCAATGAACGTGACGGTTTGATTTGGCGGAACCAAAGTCTTGTCTGTCAAAAGCCTTGCTGTGGGACGCTCATTGATATATCCAATTGGAGCAGTTAAGAAGAATATGAAATCTAGACTCACTCCATCGCCGCCAACAGGGTCGCCCTTTCCATCCGGGTTTAACGATATATGGTAGGGTCCGGTTTCGTCGCCCCAATAGTTGTATTCTGCATCAACGGTAACATTAACATTAGATGATACGTCCATGCCCATTTCATTGCCATAAATATCATTCCAGTGTGCTGTATGAGTCCATTGGGCAGAGTAGTAAGTTGGTTTTTGATAGAAAATTCCGATGGTGTTGTATGAAATAGAATTATTGGTGATGGATGTGCTTGCTTGACCTGAAACGTGGAATCCCCTATTGTTTGCTGAAAGAATGTTGTAGAGAATATCAACATTGCTGTATGCATTTGCATCAAGCTGTATTCCGCTTTGCGTGTTAGATAGCACATTATTCTGGGTTATGTTTACTCCTGAGGTTGAGTTTCCAGTTAAGAATATGCCATTTGCATTTGATCTTATGGTGTTGTCTTGTATGGTAACTTGATTATCACCGGTTACGTGGATGCCGCTTTGGATGTTGTTGGTTATTTCATTGTTGCGGATTACCACCGTACCCTCTTCTATGGTTATTCCGTTTTGAAGATTAGTGCTTATTTCACAGTTTTTGATTTCTACATTGCCATTTTCTATAGTTGTACCATTTGTTGCGTACTTCACAGAACAATACGCTAACGTAGATTGTAGCGTCCTATTAGAAAAAATGATTGAGCCCCAATCTCCTGCTTGGGGCTGATGCTTGTTTGAGGTGAACGTTATCATGTTATCGGGTGTACCATTAGCGATGAGTTTTCCATTCACAATCAGCCAGAAGTTTCCTCCAAACCTTACCTCAACTCCAGGCTCTATAGTTAATGTAGCATTTGGGTAAACAGTTACGTTTTTAGACACCACGAATGGGCTGTCTATTAGCGTCCAAACAGTATCTTGTGTAATATCACCCTCTATGTAGGTTGCATTTGCAGCGGAAAAGAAGAAGCTATTTGTAAATGTAAGAATAGCTAAAACTATGATTAATAAAAGAGAGAGCGGCTTCAACTTTTTTTCTAGCTTTGATGATAGGAATTTGAGTTGTTCCATTGTTGTTCTCCTATACAATAGATTTAGTTCATGTCTGTATTAAATCTTGCGTCTTACGAAATATTAGTATTGCTATAAGAACACACATATATAATGAAAAACAAAAGCAGAGAACACAGGAATCCTATAAGAAGCTCTTGAAGAAGACACGTTTGTTTTCTCGACGTCTTGTGAAGCGAGAGTTATTTCAGAAATCGTAATATAAGTTAAATGCTTAAAAGTAGAAATATACACTAAAGATGAAATATGAAAAGAAAGGGTTGAGTAGCGAATTGGCAAAAGAAGAAATCATCAAACGCATCCTCACCGACAAAAAACTATCAGCAATTAAATCGATGCTGGAAAAAGATCACGCAATTGACTGTATCTTTCTTCTATATCTGGATAAAGGTCGCTGGAAGAACGCTAAAGAGTTCATGCAAAGCCATAATCTAACTCTCAGCGATGGAACGTTTAGATCAAGGATGATGGAGATTGAGGACCTTGGATTAGCTAAGAGCGTGCCCATAGACCCATTGAAGAAGTACTATGTGATAACTGAGTTCGGTGAGAAGGTAGCGCGGCTTCTTTTGGAGCTTTTTGAGGCGGTTGCTGTTTAGCTGTTCGTGGGTTTGGGTTAGTTGTTTCTTTTGAATAGAGAGTATTGAGTCGTAAGATTTAAATCTCTATACTCTATTCTATGTTACTTGAAACCTCAGAAGGAGGGATAAGAACAAAAATGAAAAAACTCTGGAAAGGAAAGAAGGCGTTAAGCCCCGTGGTTGCAGCGATAATCTTGATTGCAGTGACCGTGGCAGTTTCAATAGCTGTCGCAGCTTGGATGGGAGCACTAACATTCACATTCATGGGAACAGAGCAACTTGAAATCCGAGGAGTCACATTCAGCGGCACCTCTGGCGCTAACAACAACACTATCATCCTAACAGTTCAGAACACTGGAACAGCAGACTTGACGGTTGACGCATACAAACTAGGCGTTAGCGGGACACAACATGATATAACTGATGTTTCTGTAGCTCAAGGCGCTAGTACAACTGTAACCTGTACAACAGGAGCAGACGGCGAAGCATGGACTAGTGGAACCACATATGACATATATCTGATCACATCTACGGGCAAACAGTTCCCATACAGAGCTACAGCGCCTTAGTGGACGAAATGACAAAAAACGTCAACCTGAGAAGTTGGGGTAGGGGAACCTAGCCTCTCAAATAATCCTTGGAGGTGTTTACAATGGTCGTTGAACTAAAAGAATATGATTCAGCAACAGATATTTCAAGAACCATAGACGAAGAAATCGTTCGGACAAAAAGCATGTTAGGCGAATACCTACGTAGACTCGACGAGATTCGCGCGTTGGCTGAAAGATCCAAAAAGATCCGAGAAGTAGTCTACAAGCTAGCAGGCAAAAAAGCAACACAAAACGCGCTTGGAGAAATCACCGTTGGCGATCTCAACGTTGTGCTAGATGCCAATCCATTCCATGAATTAACCTGCATCGAAGAAGTTGTTCGCAGCCAACAGGATAGACTCCTAATTTTACAAAAGGCTCGCGAAGCTCTAAAATGGATAGACCAAATCGGAGATACCGAAGGAGTCAAATATATAGTGCTAGAAAACAACGGGGTTCCAGAGAAGATTTTGCTTAAAATATCATAACGCCTCACCCTTTGAGAGTGAAAAACATGAGCGAAGAAATATACGTCAATGCTTTAAAGAACACTCTAACTGAAATCAAAAACATATCTCCCGACGTTAAATACTCCTTCATTTTTACCGAAGACGGCACCATAGTTGCAAGAGACGAAGACGTTGAAAACATGTCGCTAAAAAAGGCAGTGTACTCTTTCCAAAATCTAATGGAAAAAGCAGACTCAATCGGTGGTCTCAACGCCTTATCAATCAACGCAGAAAAGGGCAAACTGTACATCTCACGCGTTAACGACATGTACCTAGCTATAACAACCTCAGCTAACGCAGACGTCGCTTATCTACGTTCCATCGTTAACGTGATAGTTCCAACAATCCTAAAGCTTCTAAAAACCGTTGCCCCTACCCCCCTAAAATTCATGCCATCACAACAATTCGTTGTCGACATTCTCACCGGACTATTCGCCGGCGACAGTGCACAAGTTGATGAAGAACGTCTAATGGAATGGGCTAATCTCTTTGACGGAAAAGACATCAACGAAATTGAAATTGAAAGCTTTAGAGGAAAGAAAACCGTATGCAACGTAAAGAAGATAAGCGATTCAAAACTACAGGGAAAGGGACTAATACTCCTATCTGAGAAAACTTGTCGAGCACTCGAAATAGAAAAGGGCGATTTCGTAAAAGTTAAGCCAAGAGCATCATAAAGGAGATTCAAATGACATCTAAAAACGAATTCCAGGAGTCATTACCTAAAAATAACATCCAAAAACGAAATGGCACACTAAGTATCAAATTACAAAACATTAAAACCAAGGGAGGAATCATCGGATACATAATCAGAAATCAAAAATCCGCATCTGTAGATGTTAAAGACCCAACAAAAATAATTGACTACGCCCTCTTATCGTCTACATTACATGACTCGGTAGAAAACATGATAAGCTCGTTTGAACTTGGCAAAGTCAACAACATAGTCATAGAGGGAAAAGACGTAAAAGTCCTATCGCTAACAATCAACGACAATCGTATAAGCATCTTTATGAACAAAAACGTCAATCACAACACTATATACAAAGATTTGCAATCGTAAATGAAAACTCGCTAGCAACCATATCTTTCTTATCGCCTCACAACGCGGAGGAAAATGAGGTTGAGAGGAAAGTTTTTCTTAGAACCACCCCATCTTCTCCTTTCTCTTTTCTGCTCAGCCTCATCCTCAAACGCGAAGACAAAGCAGAGCCACCGAACCATAAACACCTATTTATATTAAACCCAAAATTCATATATATTATTCCAGCCTCAGAATTATATCAAATTTCGAAACATTCCCATTACGTAGTTAAAATTTCCCTAAGGTTACGATGAGCCTTAAGGAAAATATGTCCCCTAGCTGTAGTTTGGAAAAAAGTTGAATTGCCACATTTTTCATTTTCCGCATTTACTCTTAAAAGTCCCCTGTCAAGAAGAAGATTCAAATAAGTTTGCAACTGCTCAAAGCTGAGATTGCATCCATACATAATATGAGTTTTCTTCGTGCCCCTAGCCGCCACTTGTAGGATATCCGCAATTATATCAATTTTACTCCGATGCAAGAGGCTAACCCCCTATCTTGAATCAAATGAAACACCAGAAAGGCGTTTAGGGCATTTGCTCTATATATCTCCATATTTAAAATTTTAGGAACGCCTTCCTTTCTCGATGCGACGAATTTCCCTAATGAACTTTAACGTGGTAGGAGTAAGCTTTGCCTTTTTCTGCTCATTGTTAAAATCAATAAAAGCGTACTCTGCTAAGAAACCATAAATCATTTCAACCTTAAATTCCTGCAAATTAGACTTCGCCATAGCCTCTTTTATATCATGCCATCTTCCATCTTCTAAAAGCTCAAAAATCTCGTCGATTGCCGACAACGAAGACTCCTCGCTCTCTTCCTTAAGGTGTCTACGTTTTGGATATAAATGGTTTATGAGGAAATCGTTCAGAAGAATATTCTAGAAATTGAAAGAGCTTGTTTTCAAGTGGAAAGAGTAATGAATTTTAAGTATTGAGAGCCTTAAAATAATTGAGTTGAACGTGAAGGTGAATATATGAGAAGAGATAGACTGAGCATTCAACGCATCGAGAAGTTTAATGTTGATTCGCTAGAAGTTCTTGCAGAATTAAACGATTTTGCCATGTATGTTTGTTGCCAATCTATTATTGATGAGAACCCTAAGATTTCAGATGAGGAGTTACTTAGGAAACTGCGTGAGATTGTTAGGATGAAGGTTTGATGGCGAAAATCGGCAAAGACGTTATAGGAAAACAAGTAAAGTTGAGGAAGAAAAAGAGACTTCCTTTAATTAGCTTTCGCAAAGTTAATGCGAATATGATTAGTTCACTGAATAAAGTGAGAATTAAATACTTCTTTACTGGCGCTTTTGCTGTTAATTATTATGGCAGACCTCGCACATCTATGGATGTAGATGTTATGGTTGAAAGAAATAAAGAGAAGTTGAATAAATTAGTTGAAGCGTTGAAAAGGAAGGGTTTTGATGTTATCAAAAGAGATGTTGATATAGCATTCAAGGAATCTTCTCATTTTTCAGTTTTCTCTAAAGATTCACCATACTATTTTGATTTTAAAATTGTTCCAGAAACCGAAAGACATGTCTTTGAAAGAATAAAATCTGTTGTGATATATAACAAAAGAACATTTTTGAGTTCCCCAGAGGATTTGATAATAAACAAACTTGTTTTTGGAAGTGTAGAAGACATCAAAGACGTTAAAAGTATAATTAATCGACGGCGAGAAAAATTAGATTATGATTATTTGTTTGAACTTGCTAAAGTTAAGGGTGTTACATCTAAATTAGAAGAACTGTTAAAAGAATGAGGCTGAGTAAGGAAAACATGGAGAAGTGAACTAGACTTGTTATGTTTAAAAC
>QMYO01000010.1 GCA_003662715.1 Candidatus Bathyarchaeota archaeon
CGTGAGAAGATTGTTTCCCAACATGCTAACCTACAAGAAAGATGGACTAAAAGCTGTAAAGGTTTCCTAGGCTTTCAGGGAGCTACTTTAGTTTGACTTTATAAGATTTTAATACATATCAAGCAGTGTATGGAAACATTCTTTGCAAAACTTTTCTCCTTTAAAGTAACGAAAGAGACGAATGTTGCGAATTTGTATTCAACTAGTTCTTATCTTGAACCGTTTGCTTCCGAAAACAGATTCATTTTTCAAATCGAAAAACAGTGCCTTCTGCCCTTTATAAGAAAACCATATTCTTTTATCCGCTCTAATTTCTCCAATAACCTCCGCTGCCAACTTATGTTTCCTCAGCAGATGTAAACATTCTGTAGGCTGTTTTGTTGAAATGACAAAGCCCATACCGGGATAAGTGGTTAACCAATCCTTAACTTCAACGCCTACAGGTTTTGGCATATTATCCACATTCACTTTCGCACCTACCTGACTGGATTCACAAAGCATTGCAATTGTTCCAGCGATTCCAGGTCCGCTGACGTCTCTGGCAGCATTCGCTAATTTTCTTTCAGCCAGTTTAATCATAGAGTCTAAGCGCTCTAAAACCTCTTGGCTGGATTTCATTGTTGTTGAATCAAAAGTTTTCAACCAGTCTTTAGAGCCAAATTTTCCATTTAAGTCAACAGCCATAATGAGGGAGTCGTTTACCTTTGCAGCAGTGCTTGGAAGAACGTTTTTTGCTATGCCTATAACCATTGCATCCACAGCACTGTAGGAAGTGTCTGGGTGGGTGTGTCCCTTCAATAGTTTTAGCTGGTATTTCCTTAAGCCATTCTGTATTCCTTCTGCAACCTTTCGTCGCATCTCATTTGAATTTGAAGAGATTATGTTAACAAAGCCTACTGGTTTGGCTCCCTTCGCCACTACATCGTTTACGTTTGCGAGAACCGAATAGTAACCAGCTAACCAAGGGTCGCTTTCAACGAGATTTTCCACTATACCGTCACAGGAAACAACCACCTTGATATCGCTGGTGCCTACCTCAAAAAATCCAGCGTCATCATAACTTGTTTCGCCCAGTATGTCTAAAATTTCTCCAATGGCGGATTTACGTGTTAATCCCCTAAATTTTCTAAGTTCTATAATTAAATCTGTAAGTTGATGCTTGCTCATTCTTTCATACACCACATAAGCTCAAAGGAGTAATGCTTCCTTAACAGCTGAGCAGGCTCCGCAACGTACACATCCCGCTTTGTTTCTGATTGGATTTATACCGTAAATTTTCAAAGTTTCAGCCACCCGTTTATATAACGAAATCATTCTCTTGGAGCTTGGAGGTGATTTGTTTTCAAATTCTGTGCCAACTATTGGTCTAAGCGGAACCAGATAAGGCACAACACCAATCCTCGCCAACTCTTCAACACCCCTTAGGATGCTTTCATCGTCTTCCCCTAATCCAGCTATTAAAAAAGAACTTACCTGCTCTTCCCCAAACAGCTCAACCGACCGCTTCCAAGCCTCAAAATACTTTTTCAATGGAGTTTCAGCTTTCCCAGGACACACTTCTTTAAGAACCCTCCTATCAAACGTTTCTATATGAATCCCAATAGTATCCGCACCTGCATCAGCTAACATCTCCAAGTATTTGTCCTTTTCAGGCGGCTCCACTTGGACATGAATTGGAATTTTTCGGTGAGACTTCACCTCTCCAACAACTTCAGCTAATAATGTAGCGCCTCGGTCTGGCGTGGCTGTTGTACCGGTTGTAAGCGTGATGTATCTGCACACATTCTCTTTGGTTGCGGCTTCAACGACTTCGTGAAACTGCTTCGGCGTTTTTATTGGGATGGTTGTTCCTGACTTAAGCGATAGTTCTATTCCGCAAAATTTGCATTTCTTCCCGATTTTCCAGTAGACGCATTCTTGGTGCACGGTTGTTGCTAGGCAGTTAGTTCCATGGAGGAGAGCGATTTTCCACATTGGGGTTCCGTCTGAGGTTGTTAGGGAATAGAAGTTTGGGTCAGGCACAACTTTGATAGGTACTTCCTCGAAGTTTTCAGCGTCTTTTCTAATCAGAAAGTATTCTCCGTTTCTTTCAGTTAGTTCCCATGGGGATTTTTCGGTGAAGGCTCCCCAGAAAGCGGTGTTTACGCAGAATCCGTCTGGCAATATGATGTATCTTCCACCAGCTGGACCAGCTCCTACTTTTCGTCCTTTATCAATCTTTGCGCTTAGCCTACCTCCTTCGCAGAGAAGTTCTACCTTAAGCTTTAACAAATCGACTTTCATTTGTTAAGCCCTCCGTTGTGTTTACCTTTCCCAATCCTTTTTTCATATAAGTGGACAAGCATTCCTGGTACCTGTTCATATTCTCTCACCTTTTTGAATCCAAATTTTTTCATAAGTTTCACGCTGGCAATTTGGCTTGGCAGAATGTTAACGCGAATCTTTTTGCATCCAGTTTCTTTTGCGAACTGGATGAAGTGGTTGTACATGGCTTTTGCTAATCCGCGTCCTCTGTAGGCTGGATGAACTGATTGATGCTCTCCGAGATATGCGTTGTTTGTTATATGCGCTTTGTAGAATCCTACTATTTTTCCGTTTAGTTTAATCCCAAAATAGTGGAAGCCAGCGTTCATTTCGTCTATAATTTGGTTTCGTCCAATTGCTCTTGCTTTTCTCCATTTTTCAGGATATTCAATTGCATTATGCCACACTTCTTTTAGTAGGTTCTCAATTTCAGTTGCGTCTTTTTCAGATAGTCTTTCCACTCTGAACTCGTCTTTTCCAAGGCTCTTCTCTTCAGCTTCGTTCTTCACTATTTAGCCTCAGCGTGATGTATGTTCATTCAGCGTAACCACTGCAAAATTTTTAACCTTTTTGACACAGAATAGTTCTAAAGTGGTTAGATTTGAGTTACAAAAAACCTCGTAAAACCGTGGCGTTCACCGTTCGCCTTCCAATACGATGCGTTGAAATAATTGATGAGCTAATTGAGAATGGGATTTATTCAAGCAGAGGAGAATGCCTCCGGGACATAGTTAGATCAGCGCTGAGAGAGGGTTTCCATAAGAAGATGCTGCCCGAATAGTCAGCAATTACCCCTTACCTATGCAAACTTGATAACATAAAAATTTAGTGTTTAAGCTAAATAGCGGAGTAACTTGGATGAAAGAACCCTTCTAAACTTTTTCTTCACGTTTTATGCGCTAGTAATTCTTCACCAATTTTCCGTATGGTTGCCACACCGCTTGAATCCTTTACAGCCTCTAGCAGCGTCTCTCCCCGCATATCTGCTTTCAAAATCTGCTCATCATAAGGAATCAGCCCCAGTAAGAGAAACTTGTTGTGAGCAGCGAACTGTTTAATTTGTTCAGCTTCATCCGAATTCGCAACTTTATTTCCAACTATGAAGATTTTTTGTACACCTATATCCCTAGCTAAACTGTGAATCTTCCTCGCTGTTTCCATAGACTTTAAACTTGGCTCAGTGACTATAAGCATCGTGTCAACATGCTTCGCTGTTCCTCGACCCATATGTTCTACTCCCGCTTCCATATCCATAACCACTACCTCATCCCGCTCCACCAGCAGATAACGAAGCAGTTGCCTGAGCACAGCATTTGCGGGGCACATGCATCCTGAGTCAGCTGATTTGATGGTTCCCATAACGAGTAAGTTTACACCATATGGAGATTTTACACTGAATTTTTCAACGATATCATCTACGCGGAAGGTGAGACGATACACTCCTCCTATACCAGTTGAGGTTTTCTGTTCAATCAACTGAGCATTTTCGGAGATAGGAACAATCTTGTTGGCTTCATTAAGGGGTATGCCTAAAGTTATGGCTAAATTGGGAGATGGGTCAGCATCAATCGCCAAAACCTTGAAACCTTTTTCTACAAAAAAGTTGGCTAAAACACCTGCGACAACGGTTTTGCCAACTCCTCCTTTGCCCGTGACAGCGATTTTCATGTAAACCCCAATGAATGGATTCTAGCTAGATGAGGATAAGACAAGGCGTTCCGAGTTCACGTCGACCTCCACGATTTTGCAGTTCTCAATTTCTTTAGAAACTCCCAGCACATCTTTAAGAATTACCTTGGTTCCATCAACCTTCACATAAACCGCGTCCTTAAACACAGTTTCTCCGTTGATTAGAACATCAAACTCGCACATTTCCATTTTCCCTCAGTTTGGTTTATCATTCCACCTCATATAAGGCTTCTTTAATTTTGAGAATCTATAAACGACTTCAACTTCTCGTAGGCTTCCTCTGGCTTTGTGAGTTTCATAACGTGTTTTTCGAAGGGGCAAATGTCCGTTCTTTTATAGTTGAGAATATTTGGAACACGGTTTTCAAACCGATAAGAAATCTCGTTTTCTTTAAGCATTTTTTCTCCCTCCTCACTTAGGGTGACCGCAAACACAGAAGAAGCTTTAAAATAAGCGCAAAGCAGGGCAGCCGCACGCCCAACAATTCTATCTGCAACAGAAGACCCCCGTAATTGTTTACCTATCTTTTCTATGGCTTGTAGTAAGCCTCGTATTCCTTGGGATTTAGTTGCAAAAATGGTTTCTCCATCTTTGACTATGAGTAGATTGAAATTCTTTTCTTTCAGTCTTTGCTCAGCAAGTTTTAGGTCTTTCATCTCTTCGTTCTCTTAACGTGAAAAGATTATACGCTTTAAAAAAGCTTATTTGTTCTCTATGATGAACAGCTCTTCTTCGGGCATAGAGGCAATCATATAGGCGAGTTTCTGGGTCTCTTCTTGTGAAACATTCTCTGAAAGCAATCTGCCTTTTAACCTGTCAAAAGTTGTTGGATTAACCGTAACAGTTATTTTCTCTCCTTCTTGGAGTTCGAATTCCGCTGCGATTTCCGGAGAATCGATTAACTTTAGTTTCTGGTTTCCAATTGTGCATTTAGTCGCCACTTGTATTCCATCCACGATGCATGAAAATGGAACTTGGTGCCTTAGCATTGCAGTTACTCGTAGTTTCTCGCTGTTCTCTTTTCCTTTCAATTCTCTAACGCCTATAAATCCCATTCTAACCCCTATCACTAGAAATGGTCCCAGATGCCCGTGAAATCCCTCAGCTCTTTTTATAGTGTGCATTAATTCTTCGTTCATGTTTATGTTCACCGGTAACTCATCGTATGTGGCTTGGCATGACCTTCCTAGCCACAAGCGCTCTAATTATTGTAACCCCGACAATTCCTCCAATAAAACCGCCTATAGCGTGCATTCCAGCGAACCACTCTAAGGCTACAGGGAACTCTAGAAAGAAACGTCCAATTATTAAACCTGCCAAGCCCGCGCATATTGTGGAAAACGAAATTATACTAACGATGCTGAGCAGAGGTTTATCGAAGCTGTTGTGATAACCCACCAGTCTTATTAGAATATCAAAAGAAATGCTTGCTGCGATAAACCCGAACATATAGAATGCATTCGGTCGAAGTGAGAGAGTTAACCCTGCGACCAGCAATCCAGTTAGTGAAGCTGCGCCGAACCTTCTTGTCCACCATGCGACCAATGTTAACGATACAAAACCCAGTAAGTCGCATGTGAAAGGTAGGTGGGTCATCTGCCAAATGAGGGGAGCTAATGTGAGATTTAAAACTCCCCAGAAGGCAGTGCATAATGCAATTGCAGCGATGTCTTGGGTTTTGAGGTAAGTCATTGGTAACACCTTTTAATTAAAAAGTGTTACTTACACATAAAAGCTTTATGGCTAACACGCAACCTTTTGATTGGTAATTCGCATGGCTAAGATCGTCCGTGTTGGCGTTACGTTTCCACCAGATCTACTTAAAGAACTGGACGAAATCATCGGTAAGATGGGTTATGACAGCAGGTCGAAGGCAATTCAAGACTCAGTTAGAGCTTTTGTTGCTGAACACAAATGGCTTCGGGAACAAAAGGGAAGGAGAGTTGGCGTATTGGTGATGATCTATGATCACGATGCTAAAGGTCTAGAAACCGCTCTCACTGACACTCAACACAAATATAGTCATGTCATTTATTCCTCTATGCATATTCACTTAAGCTCGCGAGAATGCCTCGAAGCCATAGCGGTGAACGGCGACATTAACGAAATTAGAAAATTGGCTCAAGAGTTAACAACAAAGAGAGGAGTGAAACAGGTTAAATTAACCATTATCTCTTAACGGCTGACTTCAAATTCATACAATACTGGTTAAAAAACTATTATTTGTTGATTTACAAGAAAATGACTACGGGCAGATTCGGTGTGACCAGCAAAGTATGGTAAGCGGCGAAAAAGTAATCATTAATATCAGCGTGATGCGCATGTCTAGGTTTTTGGAAATTCGTGATGGCATCTTGGACACATAATTAGCTTACAGTGTTTTTTCATGAAACACGCTTGACAAGCTTTTTCTCCCTTTTCCCAACCGAATTTATAACCACACAAAGGGCATTGATATACTGGGTCGCTTTTTCGCTCAGTATTTCCTTTATCCGAACGGGTGATGATTCTGAAGGTTGCTGAAACGTCATTAGGAGACTTTGACACCATTTCTCTCAACCTACTAAGCCTAGATAAGGAACCACACGGTAGGCGATTCCTCCAACGACAATGGCGAGAACTATGGTGAAAATCATCAATAACACAGCGTTTTTCCAACCTAACTCCTTGCCGAGAACGGCTACGGTTGCGACGCAGGGGATGTAGATGGTGACGACTAAGGCGAAAACAAATATTTGGAGAGGCGTCATGAATGCTAAGAGGTTTTGAGCATTCGGGCCATACTGCATTATGGCCAATGCCACCAGTAACTGGAGGGTTAATTCCTTGCGGAGAATGCCTAATATTAGGCAGACTCCAGCGACTGCAGGAAGCCCCAACACTCCATAAATAATAGGTTCTATTGGCTCAACAATAGCCAACAAGTATCCCATCTCATAGAGAGCTCCAAGCGTTAGGCTTCCCAATGTTATGATCGGGAAAGCCACGAAAGCGAAGTCTCTGAATCTAAACCATGTTTTCTTTGCAATAGAGGAAGCTGAAGGAATTCGAAAAGGGAACATTTCCATAACCAAGCCAGAAGACTCGCCTGGTAAGAGTTTGTTCAAGCCTAAGCCGACTAAACCGATAAGCACAAGTTCAATAAGGTAAATGAGGGCGGCGTATTGCCATCCCACAAAGTTGGCTACTGCACCTAAAATCACTGCTGTTCTGGCGCTGCATGGAACCAAGACAATAAGTGTGCAAGCTAAGATGCGTTCTCTCTTTGTTGTCAACACCCTAGTGCCCATAATTGCTGGAACATTGCATCCCGCACCAGTCAACATTGGGATGATGACTCTGCCGTGCAATCCAAGCTTATGCATAACGTTATCGGTTAAGAACGCCATGGTATTGAGATAGCCACTGTCTTCCAGCAAAGACAAAACGATGTAAAACGTTAATACATAGGGCACACCAACGCTGAGCCAAGCTAAGACTCCTGCATCTAAGCCCCAAAGAACGATATTAGCTAGTGTTTCATTTTGGAGCAGCGAAGAAACTAAACTACCTAGTGGAGGAGAGACATATGTTCCCCAAAGATGGTCGAGAGTTGCGCTTAACAAGCCTCCAACATAAAAAATGAAAGAGAAAACACCTAGCAAAACTAAAATCATTAACGGTATTCCCGTATAGGAAGCCACTGAATAATGCTTCAACTTTTCAGAAAGAAGAATTGGCTGTTTAACCTTCATCTGAACAGCATCAGCAATAGTTCCCGCCAACCCGTATCTTTCACGAGCAATCCTCACACCAACTGGTTCACCATGTTTCCTTTCGATTTGTTTAGCCAAACTAGCAGACAATCTTAGAAGATATTCTCTGTCTGCTTTTTCACCACGCCACCGCCAACGATGCCGCCTTTCCAGCTTTACTTCACTTTCACCTCTTCGAATCGTTTGTATGAATTCGCTGTCGCCTTCTAAAAGCAGTATAGCCAAGGCTCTCGCAGGTAGGTTAAAAGGTGTTTTAGGCATATGCTTTTTTATGGCTTCCTCAAGCCTCTGAACTGCTTGCTCAACATCACGACCATACACAATTTTTGGATCTTCACCTCTCAGTTTTCCTTGTGCAACATCCACGGATGTTTGAATAAGCTCTTTAATGCCTTGTCCACGAATAGCCACCGTTGGAACTACTGGAACACCTAGAAGTTCCGAAAGTTTTTCATGGTCTATTTTCAAGCCGATTTTTGCCGCATAATCAATTAGGTTCAAGTCCACTACGACTGGAAAACCCAACTCGAGAAACTGCAGCACCATGTAAAGATTTCTTTGAAGATTAGAAGCGTCCACAACAATTATCACCACGTCTGGATGACTCTCTAAGACTCCTCGTCTAGCAACTAGCTGGTCGTCTGAAAAAGCGCTGATAGCATAAGTACCTGGCAGGTCGATTATGCCAATTTTAACGTCGTTATGTGTTGTTATGCCCATGTTCAATTCTACAGTCTTGCCTGGATAGTTGGCTGTTACAACGCTGAGTCCAGTTAGCTGGTTAAAAATGCAGCTTTTTCCAACGTTTGGATTGCCTGCCAAAGCGATTATTAAATCGGTTTTTCCTTTTATTTCTCTCAGCACTTTGTGGCACGACAAGCAAATCAGCCTTCATAGAATGAGTTCATCCATCAAGCTACACTGGTATCTTATCTTTTCGGTAAACCCAAATTACCAGAGGAAGCGCTATCGCTAGATATGCGAGATGAACTATTATCCTAGCCCATTCAGCCTTTACTGTATAACCAAACATCACAGCAAAGATGGAACCCACTGCTCCTTTATGATGGAACAAGCTATTCTCGGGTATATCCAGAGCATAAGCGGGTTCACCTAACCAGCCAAGTTTAACGCCGACATCTTCAGAATATTCCGCCAGTTCATGTACGCCATAACCAGCTAATCCTCCAGCCAAAAGCACAAGCAAAATGCTTGTGAAATAAAAGAACTTTCGTATGTTAATCTTCATACCAACAACGAATATTGCATAAGCTAAAGCCAGCGAAGCCACCACGCCGAGGAAAGCACCAATTAAAGTACCTACCGCATCATCCAATAAGAAAGGAGTTAAAAAAAGCACAGTCTCAAGTCCTTCTCGAAACACTACGATGAACGAAAAAGAGATAAGAGCAATGGTTGCGCCTCGAGTTACAATGGCTTCCAGTCGCTTTTCCACTTCCATCTTGAGCTCCTTCCCCTTACTTGCCATCCAGTAAATCATAGAAGATAACACGGCAACAGCAATGAGGGCGGCGACTCCTTCAAATAATGGTTTGATAGGTCCTGCAAGGCTGCCATATATAATCCAGACAGATGCTCCGAAAACAAAACTTGCCGCAATTGCAAGATAAACTCCATACCAAGCATAGCGTGTCAATGGATTTCTCTTTGTTCTCGCTAAATATGCCAAGATTATTGCTGTTATAAGCGTGGCTTCTAAGGCTTCTCTAAAAGCCAGCAAAAATTGAGCAAACAACAGCGTCCCCTACTCGTTTTTCTTAACCCAAATAACTGAAGCAACATTTCGACCTAAAGCATAGCTGGCGCCCATCACCTTCACAATTATTGGACCGTTAAAGGGAGCTTTCTCCTCAATCTGCACGTTAGCTCCAGGCACAAGACCCAGCGTTGCCAAATACTGCAGCATATCGGGTCTTTCATCAGTTATTTTAACGATGACCCCTTCTTTTCCAGGACCTAAATTAACTAGACGTTCACTTTCCTCCTCAATTACCTTCCCTGATTCTGAAGGGATAGGGTTCCCATGCGGACAAGTTTTCGGTTTTCCTAAAGCTTTTTCCAACGGCTTAATTATGTCCTTATCTGCAATGGCATGTTCCAGTTTACATGCTGCATCATGTGCTTTACTCCAGTCTATGTGCAAAATGTCGGTCAGCAGCCTTTCAGAAAGGCGGTGTCGCCTAACAACGTCTAGTGCTATTTTTCGACCTTTTTTTGTGAGATTTACGCCTTTGTATGGTTTGTGAGTGATAAGGTTTTGTTTTTCCATGTTTTCAATGGTGTTCGTTATAGTTCCAAGCGTCACGTTTAATTCTTTAGCGAGGTCTCCGGTTTTGGCTGCGCCTTTCTTTTCTTCTAGTTTGTAGATGGCTTCTAGGTATTCTTCTATTGTTGATGAGACCTTTTGTACGCTTGACATTGGTCTTGCCTCGATTTTTCTATTTTGCTGTTCGGATATGAAAGTACGAGTTATCGTATATATCTCTTATGTTATTCTCATTATTATAACAATAAAATCCTAAAAATCCCATAACCTTTTCATTAAACAAAGAACCTCAATCATCACCTAACTCCATAATCGACTTGCGTACAAGCTTCTTCTCCTCCTTGTATGAATTAGCGCAATGTTTACAACAGAAAGTTGTCTTTTTCCCATCGATGACTTCATGGTAACCTCCCTCATATAGCTTGCATCCGCAGTGGGCACAGACTTCGAGGCTGGGTTCTATGGCTATGGAAATTAGATTAGCAAATCTTTTGAACAATATTGTACAGAGTTCTCTTCCTTCAGCAGTGAGTTCAAACACTTTTCGTTCTTTCTCGCCTACTGGCTTAACTGTATGGGTTACTAAGCCTTTTTGTTCAAGTTGTTTTAGAAACGGGTAGACAAGGCTGGGGCTAATTTCTTTTCCAATGCGTTCTCGGAATTTGGTGATTATGCTGTAGCCGTGGGTTGGTCCTTCATATAGGATGGTGAGTATGTAGAATCGAGAAAAGTCTGAAATGACCTCTTCAACTTCGGTTTTCATATTTAGCACTCAACAAGATATATCTTTAAAAGATATATTTATATATTTCTGCCACCAAATACATAATAGCACAAAAAAGAAGAGAACCCAACAATGACCAAAAAAAGCAAAAAAACTGTCCTCAACATCGGCGGCATGAGCTGCGTCACATGCGCCCAAACCATAGAAAAAAAGTTGTCCAAATTGAAGGGTGTAACTCGTGCCACAGTTAATTTTGCAGCCGAAAAGGCCATTATAGACTATGATCCGAATATCGTGGATCAGAAAACCATTGAGGACGCCATTGTTGAGGTAGGCTATAAGGTAGTGCATGAAAGCGTTTTTTTAAAAATAAGTGGCATGACTTGTGTCACGTGTGCACAGACTATAGAGAAGGCGTTAAACGAGAAAGAAGGCATATACAAGGCCAGCGTTAACTTCGCTTTAGAAAAGGCGGCGGTGGAGTATGATCCGGAACAAATCAGTGTAGCGGGAATTATAAAGGTTATACGGGATGTGGGATATGACGTTATTGAACCTGAGGAAGGCTTGGAAGATAGAGAAAAAAGGGAAAGAGAAAGAAGCATACGAATTTTAAAATATAAGTTTGCATTTTCCGCAGTGGTTAATATACCTGTAGTGCTCTATAATTACTGGTACATTCTTCCTTTCACTCTCCCCACTCTCCCTATAGAGAATTTCATACCCCTCCTCCTGTTCTTTTTAGCCACTCCAGTTCATTTCATAGTTGGACATGGTTTCTTTGTAGGTGCATATAAAGCGCTGAGAAACAAAAACCCAAACATGGATGTACTAGTCGCCATAGGCACTTCAGCAGCGTACTTTTACAGTGTTTATGTCACCTTTACGGGTGCAGGGCTTCTGTATTATACAACAGCCGTGTCGCTTATGACATTTCTCATTTTGGGCAGGCTGTTGGAAGCCATAGCTAAGGGCAGGACATCGGCGGCTATCAGAAAACTCATGGGGTTACAGGCTAAGACGGCGAGGGTTGTTAGAGACAGTGAAGAGATAGAGATTCCTGTGGAGGATGTTCGAGTTGGAGACATTGTGGTGGTTAGGCCTGGAGAGAAGATACCAGTGGATGGTGTGGTGATTCAAGGATATTCGGGAGTGGATGAAAAGGTGATTACTGGCGAAAGCATACCGGTTGAAAAGAAGGTGGGTGATGAGGTTGTTGGAGCCACCATGAATAAAACGGGTATGCTGAAGTTCAGAGCAACTAAAGTGGGGTCTGATACGGTTTTAGCTCAAATCATAAAGCTGGTTGAGGATGCTTTGGGTTCTAAGGCGCCCATCCAAACGTTGGTGGATAAGGTGGCGGCACGTTTTGTCCCAGCTGTCATATTGATTGCAATAGTTTCGTTTCTTGTGTGGTATTTTGTAGGAATGGGCTTCATATTTGCTCTCACAGTATTTATCGCCGTGTTAATAATTGCATGTCCATGCGCTATGGGTCTCGCCACTCCAACCGCTATAATGGTTGGTGTTGGAAAAGGAGCTGAGAATGGAATCTTAATCAAGAGTGGCGAAGCTTTGGAAACCGCTCACAAACTTCAGGCAATTGTATTCGACAAGACTGGGACGCTGACGAAAGGGGAGCCAGAAGTTACAGATATCATTGCTGTTGCTCCTCCAATCGGCAATCCATCATCAACTGTGCGGGAGGTTAAGGCATTAAGTGAGGAGCAGCTGTTGCAGCTTGCTGCAATTGCGGAGAAGAGTTCTGAGCATCCTCTTGGAGAAGCTATAGTTAAGAGAGCTATGGAGAAGGGAATCAAAGTTACAGACCCAGAATTCTTTAACGCCATACCTGGATACGGTGTGGAAGTGAAGTATAACGGTATGGAGATATTGCTGGGAAATCGAAAGTTGATGGAGAAAAATGATGTAGCCATAGAGCATCTTGAGGAGAGGATGAAGGCGTTGGAGGAGGATGGAAAGACAGCGATGCTCATTGCTGTGGACAAGAAGGCTGTTGGCATAATTGCTGTGGCTGACACTTTAATGGAGTATTCAGCTGAGGCGGTGAAGACGCTTCAGAAAATGGGTTTAGAAGTGATAATGATTACTGGAGATAACGAAAGGACAGCGAAGGCTATTGCAAAACAGGTGGGAATGAATAGGGTATTGGCGGAGGTGCTTCCAGGAGATAAGGCTAATGAGATAAAACGGTTGCAGGAGGAAGGCAAAATAGTGGCTATGGTTGGCGATGGAATAAATGACGCTCCAGCCCTAGCACAGGCGGATATTGGAATAGCCCTTGGCAGTGGAACTGACGTTGCGATGGAGACAGGGGACATCGTGTTAGTTAAAGATGATTTGAGGGATGTGGTCATCAGCATCCAGTTGAGTAGAGCTACTATGAGAAAGATTAAGGAAGGTCTGTTTTGGGCGTTCGCCTACAACACGGCTCTTATACCCGTGGCTGCTGGCATCTTATATCCGTTCTTCGGTATTTTGTTGGACCCTATCTTCGCGGCAGCGGCGATGGCAACCAGTTCTGTATCTGTGGTTACGAATGCCTCGCTTCTAAAGAGGTTTAGACCTAAAATATGAAAGATATAGAGAAGTGTTGAAGATTAAAAATTAAAGGAGATGATAATGGATGGCGAAGGACCCTGTCTGTGGGATGGAAGTGGATGAGAAAACAGCTAAATACAAGACGGAGCATATGGGAAAGACGTATTACTTCTGCGCCGCTGGTTGCAAAGACGCGTTTGAAAAGGACCCGCACAAATACATGCACACGTAAGAATTGGAGAAATAGTTAACTATGAAAAAAGTTCTGTTCGTTTGTGTCGAAAATGCATGTAGAAGTCAGATGGCGGAGGCGTTTTTCAATAAATTAGCCTTGGAAAAAGCGATAGCTATGAGTGCTGGAACCAAGCTGTCGAATAGGGTAAATTCAAAAGCAATTGAAGTGATGAAGGAAATTGGAATAGGCTTAGCTAAACAAAAGCCAAAGCTGTTGACTCAAGGGATGATTCAGAAGGTGGATAAGCTGATAACGATGGGTCGGTTACACTTGGAATCTGTCGAGTTCTTCATTTTTCAAATTGCATCTTAATGAGTAGGTCGTATGCGCCGTATGTTGAGTTGGCTTCGATAATTTGATTGAGCTTTTTGGTTTTCGTGAATATTTCTTCTTCTTTTCAGCTTCCAGTTTCACTAAGATATATGCAGAAACTAAATCTGGCTTTTCCAATGACCAGTCGATGAAAACTATGGCAAAAGGGATTTTTTATTGCCTGACAAAGAGAGGCTCTGATTTGTTGAACAAGCGGGTTTTTTCTTTGTTGAACAATGGAGTTATCAATGTTTGGTGGAGGATGGCGACGTAGATGGTGGCTTTTCAATGGATTTAGTAACTGTGCAAAGATGTAACTAGTGTGCTGTGGTTCTTCTTTTGTAAATGAGGTGCTACTCTTTTGGAAGAGACGGTACGTATGGAACTTAGAAGGTTGCTACATCGATATGTTCCGCGGGGTCTTATTTTGGTTAGAAAAACCTGATTTGCATTTCTGTATGGTAAACCTTTTTATATGAGGCATGTGGTTTAGTGAAGTTATCACATTAATTCATGCTTGAATTAAAGAAGCTTCTGAAGGCTTTCGAAAACTGCATGCAAAATTTTTGTGATAGGAGAAACGAAATATATGCAAATACAATACTTTAAAGATTTACCGTTAAGTCCAGAAGTTATGAAAAGTATCGAAGAACTTGGGTTCACCAGTCTTTTCCCAATTCAAGCTCAAGCGATAATTCCATTACTTGAAGGTAAAGATGTCATTGGGCAAGCACAGACTGGAACTGGCAAAACTGCGGCTTTCGGGATTCCTATGGTTGAACGCCTAAACTCGGAAAACAACGGTGTTCAAGGTTTAGTCTTGGAGCCAACACGTGAACTTGCCATACAGGTTGCAGAGCATATAAGGCAACTTAGCTTATATGCTGCGCTCAAGGTCTTACCTATTTACGGTGGGGAACATATTCGAAAACAGATATACGCATTGGAGAGAAGTGTCCAGATTGTTGTTGGTACGCCAGGTCGTATAATAGACCATCTGAAAAGAGGAACACTAAATCTTTCATCAGTGAAAATTGTTGTTCTCGACGAGGCTGATAGAATGCTTGACATGGGATTCATAGATGACATAGAATACATACTTTCAAAGGTGCCAGCAAACAGACAGACCAGCCTCTTCTCAGCAACAATAGACCAGTCAGTAATGGATGTATGCGACAGATACATGAAGAACCCTAAAAAAATACTTGTAAGCAAAGACGAAATAGCCCTTACACAGATAGACCAGTATTACATGGTTGTAAACCCAAAAAACAAATTTGAAATCTTATGCAACATACTAGACGAAAATCACATAGACCGAGCCATAATATTCTGTAGAACGCGCACATACACAAGCATGTTAGCAGAAAAGTTAAGGACTCGAGGATATGACGCAAAACCGTTGCATGCTGGCTTCACTCAATCACAAAGAAACTTCGTCATCAACTCTTTCAGGAAAAGAAAACTAAAGTTGCTTGTTGCAACTGATGTGGCTGCGAGAGGCTTAGACATTCAAGGGATAACGCACATAATAAACTATGACGTCCCATTAGACGCGCTAGTCTATTTCCATAGAATCGGACGAACCGCCAGAATGGGACTTGAGGGAACAGCCATAACACTTGTGGGCTACGGAGAAATGGCAGAATTAAACAGGATAAGAGCTTTAACGAAAACTACAATAGAAGAACTCGAATAATGCCATATGTTGTTCTGATTGCGAAAAACGCCTCAAGACCTCAGTTGTTTAATCGAATTTATAAGGACAATTGCATATTAAGAGGCAGTAGCGTTCTCTTATTGAAGGACGAGGAGAAACGGCAACGTTACAGCTACAATCAATAATAAAAGGAGTGATAGAAAATGACGGAAAAATCGGGAATCGTATACATCGGAAGCAAACCACCAATGAACTATGTTCTAGCGATAATCACAAGCCTATCGTCATCCAATGCTAAGCAAATAACCTTGAAAGCCCGAGGACGAGCAATCACAACAGCGGTTGACGCAGCTGAAATAACCAGAAGCCGCTTCCTAAAAAACCTGAAAATAAGCAAAATCACGATAGGAACAGAGGAGATGGCGCCAAGAGAAGGCGAAAACAGAGCAAGAATGGTTTCAACAATGGAAATAACGCTTACAAAAGAGTAGGGGAAAACTTGCGAAACAAAACATCAATCAGCGAATATCTCGCCTTCCTTTCCATAAAATATGAAGTTGACCCAGACAAATTTTTTTACGCATTAATCTCAGCATGGAAAAACCAGAAATCCACATGCGGAAAACTTTCAATCAAATGCCGCGGCAAACTACGAGACAAGATTATTCTCTTAATAACAAAGGGCACAAAGGTTGTTGCGCAATTTCTAGTACCAAAAGAATTCCTCTCAGAACAAGGCAACCCAATTAAAAACCTTAGAGAAAGCACCTTGCTCCGTAGGCATTTAAGTAAGAAAAATAAGGAACAACGTTTCTTTTGCATCAGAGATTTACGAACTGGAATGAAGCAGGTTAGTCTGAAGGCTAAAGTTCTAGAAATTGCAGGACCAACGCTTGTCTTTACAAGATTTGGAAACTACGCCAGTGTAGCCA
>QMYO01000011.1 GCA_003662715.1 Candidatus Bathyarchaeota archaeon
CCTTACTTGTTTGCGCCGCTTCCTTATCTGCTGGCTAAACTGGGAATCTTACTTTCGGGGAAGGTTAATCGGAACGTGAAAGCTACTGCCGAAGTGCTCGATGAGTTGGCAAACAAGTATGCTGTGGAGGTTTCTGTTGAAGAAAATTTTGCTAAGCAGACAGCCATCCAATTGTATGATACGATTCCGATCATTTACTCTTGCAATCCGTATAGAAGTGCGGCTATTCGCTTTAAGGATCAGATAAATGAGAACTGTAAGATGCCAGCGAGGTTTGACGTGTTTCCTGAGGTCAATCATAATGAGGTCATAGGGTGGGAGGCGCCCAGCGAGGTTTTGAAACGTTATTCTCTTATTTTGCTTCGAGGAGTCGATGAGCCTCTGGAGGTGAGGGAGCGAATAGAGGTTTTGAAGGAAAAGGTCTTCAGTAAGAAGGCTAGGTCGGTGATTGAGATTAACGCTAAGGGAGAGACTAGGCTGGCTAGAATCTTCTCCCTCATCTTTACGGTGGACATGATTAGTATATATTTGGCTGTTCTTTATAATCGAGATCCGATGGCTTCCGAGATTTTTCCATTATTGAAGCATGATATAACTGTGCGTTTGGGAACGTTAAGAAGACTTGAGGAGCGGATGCGGAAGCTAGCTCTCAGCACTTAAGGATAGCTGTGCTTACCTATATCTGCCGAACTCGCGTGCGGAGTCCAGCATAGCCCTAACGTTCTCGGGTTTGGCGTTCCAAGGAGTCTCGCATTCCGTGGATAATATGAATCCGCCGCCCTCCATGCAGTCTTCAATCAGCTTCTTGCAGTACTTTTTTACATCTTTAACTGACCCGTGAATTAGGAGAGACGAGGGCACGTTGCCATAAAGGCAGAGCTTATCTCCGAGTATTTCCTTAGCTTTAGCCATGTCCGTTTGTCCCATATCTAGGATTACTTTGCCCTTAGGCAAGCCTTTTGTTAAGCCCCGTAGCGTCTCCAGATTCAAGGTAATATCGTTGTCCCAGTGACAGTGAGCGGTGAAGCCGTCTTTTACCATCATATCTAGTCCTTTTTTCATCGTCGGATAGAAGAACTCGTCGAACATTTCGGGGGATAAAAATGGAATTCCAACTATGCCAGCGCCATAGAGGATTCTATCTGCTCCTGGAACTTCCCCTGCACCCATGATGTGGCTATGACGTTTTGCCACGGTGACTTCGTGTTCTATGATCCATTCGCAGAATTCCTTTACCTTCGAAGGGCACTCATGTAAATCCTTAGTGGCTTGTGTCATGCCTCGGTAGTAGAAAACCATGTCGAGAGGTACGCATGCCCTAGCGCCAATGGTAAGGGGTACTTTGTTTCTCTCTACGAATCCACGCCACTCTTTGGCAAACAATTTTGGGTATTCGAAAGCGTAATAGAGAATCTCGTCTTCAGACATTTGTAAGGTTTTTTTCCCTATTTTACGATTGAAGAGAAGTGTGGAGAAGCCTCTCTCCATAACGTCGTCATAGTCCTCTATTATCTTCTTCTCGTAGAAGCTTGGTATGTTGCCTTTAGGAGGAAACTCGTCGAAAATTTCCCAGCGTAGAGTGTACTGATCAAATGCGGCTATGGGAATGAGGCTTAGATGGTTCATGGCGGTCATGGTTGGATAGACTTGGTCGGTTTCTCCGAGTATTTTTCGGGCTTTTTCGGTTGCTTGAACCATCTTCACTGGGTCGTAGATGAACTCGCGGAGGCTTACTCCTCCCTGATAAGCATGGATGTATATGTTAAGGGGGTCAACTGGAACTCTATCTGCTTCCTTCAAATTCACTGCTGCTTCAACTCTTTCGAAGCGGGAGAGTTCTTCCAGGTGTTTTTCAGTTGATTTTCCCATGTTTTTCACTTTTCTTCTATAATCATGATTCTTTAGGTGGCTTCTCATAAATATATGCTTATGTGTACATGTTGATCATGCTTTGTTGATAAATCTTATCTGTTATGCGGATAACTTCTTTGATCTCTTTCTTAATGTCGTCTTCCAGTAGTTATGTGTGTACATCAGTCTTAACATTCCTTAGCTGTGCAAGACAGAACTTTCTAAGCTTTTGCAACGTAGCGTGCTCTGCGGTTGGGCTTGAGATGTAGTATGCAGCAGCTAGGTTTGCAAGGGTTAGTCTGCATTGGTCTGGAAGGTCTAGAGCGTCGCCGAGGATGTTGCCTGCGTTCCATGCGTCTCCAGCGCCTGTGGTTCTTAACACTGGAACTTTGAGGGCGGGCATAATGGTTTCGGTTTTATGGGTGAATGACCCGGAGAAAGTGGTTGTGTGAAGGTCAATGCGTGCAGAAAGGTTTTTTGCTAATGTTCTGGCGCATTCTTTCGCTAATTCGTTTGGCTTTAACGTTTTTTGGAGGCGACTTATCTTTCTGTTTAGTTGGGAGGCGTAGCAGAAGGCTTCGTTCTCGTTGACGCTGAAAATGTCTACGAGGTTTTGTAGAAGAATTTTGTTTACAAGTTTTGGGATGTCCTCTTTTTTCGGGGTTGGGTCTGATGTGTCATAGTAGGTTTTTCCTTTTCCTTTCTTTTTGACGTGGCGGAAGACTCCTTCGGCTAGGTTTGTTCCCCAGCGTCGTGTTCCGGACCAATGAAACACGCATACGTAGTCGGCGTTCTGTAATAATTTGAAATCTTCTTGGGTTAGGTCGTTTAGGTTGAATTCGGGTAGGGAGCCGAGGTCGCTCATCATCACATTTACTTTTTCTCCTTCGTAGGTGAGTTCAAAAGCAGTTGTGAGCGCTATTTGTCCATGTGTTTTTACGTGAGAGAGGTCTGCTTCATATGGGTCTAGATAATATTTGAGTAAGTGAAGTCCTAGTGGGCTTGTGTTGATGATGGGATGAACTTTTGCGCCTAAGGCGGCTAGGGCGGCGGCGGTGTTAGCTGCGTTTCCGCCTCTCAGCTCTGTCTGTTTAATTCCGTGGATGCTTCCTCCTTTGCGCTTCGCAACTTCGGCGAGAGTTTTGGAGAGTTGTTTAATATCTCCTTCGTATGTTATTAGGCGGTCTAAGAAGAAGTCGGGCATAACTACTACGTTGAACTCTCTAAGTTTTAATTGTTCCAAACAATGAAGTAGCTCTTCTAAATGTTGGGAAAGCAGAGTTTCTGCCTCCAGAGTTTTTGGGTTGCTTAGAAATATAGTTGGCTCAAGCCTTAATTCATTTGTCATTAAAGATTTCAGAATAACGATGGGATATGGGGTTTCTTTAATTCTATTTGAGAAATTGTTAAATTGAATGTATGATAGAATCTTGCTGGAATAATTGAGGAGTGAAGGTTGATGAGCGAATTAGCTGGGAACAAGAAGGCTAAGCTGAAGGAGCTAATCAAGCAGTTACATGCTGGAGCATCGCCACAGGAAGTTAAAGAAAGATTCAAACAGCTTTTGCAGGGCATAAGCCCCTTAGAAATTGCCAAGATTGAGCAGGAACTCATAAGGGAAGGGATGCCAAGAGAGGAAATTCAAAGATTATGCGATGTCCATCTAGCTGTTTTCAGAGAACAACTGGAAAAACAAAGGCTGAACATCCCTGTTGGACATCCAATCAACATCCTTATGGAAGAACACAAAATTATGCTACGTCTATCAGAAAAACTTAACACCATCAAAAATAAGATTCAGCAAGTAGACAGGGCAAACTACGTTGATGAAGAAATAGCCCATCTGAAACATATAGCAGAAGATTTTCTAGATTCGGAGAAGCACTACTTGCGAGAAGAAAATGTGCTTTTTCCCCTTCTAGAAAAACATGGAATCACAGAGCCTCCTGCAATAATGTGGACTGAGCATGACCAAATAAGAGAAAAAAAGAAAAAGCTTCACAATTTGGTCGAAAATTGCAACATCATGAGCTTTGAAGACTTCAAAAAGCAACTTGGTGAAATCGCTAAATCTTTAGGCGACGCCCTTCCAAGCCACTTTTTCAAGGAAAATAACATACTTTTCCCAACGGCTCTGCGAGTAGTGACAGAACATGAATGGAGAGACGCTAGAGAAGAATTTGATGAAATTGGATACTGCTGCTTCACGCCTGAACAGTTAATAACAATACCCGAAGTCAAAGGGGTTAAAAAACAAAAATCTGAAGCTGTACCTGCCTTAGAAGCATTATTACAGTTTGAAACAGGCTCTCTCTCAAAGGAGGAGGTTGAAGCTATCTTTAATACTCTTCCGGTAGACATCACCTTTGTCGATAAAGAGGACACTGTTAGATACTTCAGCAAGCCTGAGAAAAGATTTTTTGTGCGGACAAAGGCTGTTATTGGCAGAAAAGTCCAGCAATGTCATCCACAAAAAAGCGTTCATATAGTTAACAAGATTTTGGACAGTTTCAAAAGCGGCAAAAAAGATGAAGCAGAGTTCTGGATTCAGAAAGATAACAGACTAGTTTACATTCGATACTTTGCTGTGCGAAATAAAGATGGTGAGTATCTGGGAACTTTGGAAGTGACGCAGGACATTACTGATATAAAAAGGATTGAGGGAGAAAAGAGACTTTTAGACTGGAAGAACTAAAGTTTCTTTTCCATATTTCCCGTTATTTCTAAACTTATTTTCTTGTTTTTAGATAAAATCGCAATAGCGACTACTTTTTTTGAGTACGTATACTCTGTTCATAATGTCTAAAAGAGTCGAAGCGCTGAAGAATAACATATGAGCAAACTGAATAAAGACCTTCTCTTTCGAATATTTAGGGAAGCTATGGGAATAGGTATAGCTCTAGCGTGCATCAGCTGGGTTTTAGTGCATTTAGTCATCTTTTTCTTTTATGGTTATGTTTTAGTTGGCGAAACCAACAAAATCATTCTGGTAGGAGAGGTTGTTTTAACCTCTGTTGGTCTGTTTTGTCTGCTCATAACTTTCTATAAAGACAGATTTTCATCAAGAGAGTAAAGTTAGCTTAAATTAAGTGTGTATAGGATTTGTAAGTTTTTGACCTAAAGTAGGTTCAAGCTTTAAAATGTAGACTTCAGATTCAGAAGTGAAATATTGGAGAAGTTTATAGTTAAATTAAGGATAGCAAGATGTCTAAATTACCGATCATAGACTCTCTACGACAGAGGTGGAAACGTTCTATTCCATCTGATGTTTTGAAGACTGATACCGTTCTTAACGTTATGGAAGGGGATGAGATTGTTGTAACGTACACTTCAGCAGTTGATAAGATGAAGTTTTTCTCAGCATTTATTCGTGAAGGATTAGAAAACGGTGATCTTGTTACCTATACTTACCCTGATGAGGAAAGTGAAACGGTTAAGGTTAAGCTTAGGGAATATGGAATCGATGTGGAAAAGTATGAAAAAGAAGGTGCTCTGCTCTTGGAGACCCTAACCGAAGGTTTCATGCCAAATGGCAAATTAGACTATGAGACGGCAGTTACTGAAACCATAGAATGGTGGGTCGAAGCGAAGGAGAAAGGATACAAACACGTAAGAGGCCTTGAAGACCTTGGCGACTTTTCTTTTGTTAATGGACAATGGCAGAAATGGGTAAAGGAGTATTGGGCAGACCCTAGATGGGACGACCCAATTACTTCGGAATGGGTACTTTCCGATGTTTCACCCGAGCCAGCCTTAGGAGTGTCGATGGTCCCTTTCCTCATTGAGATGACTGCCATCAATGTGGAACGCATGACGGAGACAGAAGTTGCTGAACTCTTGAAAGCTTTAGGGGGAATAAACGTTATGTTCTCACGTGCATTCATTGACCTTATTGAGTATATGGATTCCTTCTCGGAGTTGATAGGCTTAGATCATAGAGAGCTGATTGGCCGTAAGTTTCTGTTGGAATTTGATCCTGTCTCTGATTATGAGAAGGTTGTTGACCGTTTGGCTAAGGAGAGCATAGCTAATATTGAGCCCATCTTCGTTTTCACGTCTAACGCAAGTCCTATCCATAAGTATTTAGCTAAACAGCCAACAATCAAGTTTTTCCTAACGTCATTTTCAACATCCATTCCAAAATTAACTTCTGAAAACGAGGTGCTTTTACCCGCCAAAAGCATACCCCTAATTCTGGAAGCTCTTAGCAAGGTGCTGGAAACTCATGCGGATGCTAATGTCTGTTTTGTCTTCGACATTCTTTCAGACTTGTTAACTTCGATTGGACGAGAGAAAACCTTCATCTTTCTCCGTCATGCGTTGGATATGCTGTCTTCAGAAAAGATAACTGGTCTTTTTCTGCTTAACACTGGCGCTCATCAAGCTGAAGTGGTTTCTCAAGTAAGAGGATTTTTTGCCAACCTACTAACTCATGAGAAAGATAAAATAAAAGTAGTAAAGATTTCCTAGGTCGCATACACAAGAGAAGTCTTGAGAAGAAAAAGAAGGTTAAAAATACTCGCGCTCGCGTGTGTAAGTGTATTTTTTGAACTAGTTTTGATGTTGTATAATTGTAGAGTTACTCTGAGTTAGCTCGTATCTTTAGAATTGTATTCCCTTATCTGTCGGTATTTCTTCAGGATGCTTTATATCTATGATTTCATTAACGAAGTCAGCGAATTGCACAAGTTCTCTTGGAGCATACCTTCCAGTCAACACCACGCTAGTCTCTTCCGGTACAGTTTTCAGAAATTCAATTACTTCCTTCACGTCCAGAAGCTTGCAGTGTAATGCTAGATTTATTTCGTCCAGAACTAAGAGTCGAGGTTTTTGCTTCAAAACCTTCTTTGCGAACTCTAACCCTTTCTTTGTTAGCTCTTTATCTCTTTCATCTAGGTTGTCGAGTCCAATCCAGCCTTCTCTTCCAAACTGATAGATTTGATAGTTGGAATGAAACTTTCGAAACTTGTATTCACCCGTGTTTTTCCACCATTTCAGAAACTGAATTATCACAACTTTGTAGCCGTGTCCTAAACATCGTAGGGCTAAACCCAATGCGTTAGTGGTTTTTCCTCCGCCTTCACCCGTATATAGATAGATGGTTCCATGTTTCTTAGCCATGATTTTCTGTCTCCTTTTTAAACGCAGACTGGGCACACTTGGCTGTAGTCTGCTAGGGTTCCCTCGCTTTCTATAGGTCTCAGAACTTGCACTTCTCGGCTTCCATGGCGGTAAACGGTGATTCCTTTACATCCCAACTTATACGCAAGCAGATATGCCTTCTCAATGTCGTTAGGTGTCGCCCAGTTGGGAAAGTTGATGGTTTTTGAAACTGCGTTGTCTGTGTACTTTTGAAATGCCGCTTGCATACGAACATGCCACTCTGCACTTATGTCGTGAGCGGTCACAAAGAGTTTTCTAATGTGCTCTGGAATCTCTTCCACATCTTGAATAGACGTTTTTCTTGATATCTTTTTTATCAGTTCCTCGCTGTAGAAGCCTTCTTTCAAAGCGATATTCTCGAATAGCGAATTGACTTCAACAAGGCTTCTTCCTAGACTTTCTGCGACTTCGCGAACATAGGCAATGGCAAAGAGCGGTTCGATTCCTTGGGAGCATCCAGCGATTATGCTTATAGTTCCCGTGGGAGCAACGGTTGTTACGGTGGCGTTTCTTAGGGTTTTGAACTGTTTTTCCCAGATGCTTCCTTTGAAGTTTGGAAAGCTTCCCTTTTCTTCGCCTAATTCAGCGCTCATTTTCTTTCCTTCATCATTTATGAATTTCATGAGTTTTTCTGCTGTTTGTAAGCCTTTTTCTGTGTCGTATTTTATGCCCATTTTTATGAGCATGTCGTCGAAACCCATCACTCCTAAGCCAATTTTTCGGTTGCCCTTGGTTATCTTTTCTATCTCGGGTAGAGTGTACACGTTGGCGTCTACGACGTTGTCGAGAAACCTAACCGCCAGCCTCACCGTTTTCCTCAGTCTATCCCAGTCCATCTTGCCATCGGCGGTCACAAATTTGCTGACGTCGATGCTTCCTAAGTTACAGGATTCGTATGGTAGAAGAGGTTGTTCTCCACATGGGTTTGTAGCTTCTATCTGTCCAATATGAGGCGTTGGGTTGTGACGGTTAATTGTGTCAATAAAAATAACTCCAGGCTCACCGTTTTTCCAAGCCATCATTATTATTAAATTCCATATTGCCCTAGCCTTCATTGACTTCACGACCTCGCCGTTTCTGGGATTTATCAATTCAAAGTCACCGTCTTTCTCAACAGCCTCCATGAATTTGTCAGTTATAGCCACCGAAATGTTGAAGTTCCTGAGCACTCCTTCCTTCTCCTTTGCAACAATAAAGTCCATAATTTCAGGATGGTCTACACGTAATATACCCATGTTAGCTCCTCTACGACGACCACCTTGCTTCATAACCTCAGTTGCAGTGTCATAAATTTTGGCGAAAGATATTGCCCCTGAGGCTATGCCGCCTGTGGTTCTAACAACGTCTCCTCTTGGTCTAAGCCTTGAAAAGGAGAAACCAGTTCCTCCACCAGTCTTGTGGATTATGGCGGCTGCCTTCAACGTGTCGAATATGCCTTCTATGGAGTCTTCTACTGGTAGGACGAAGCAGGCGCTGAGTTGTCTGAACATTGTGCCCGCGTTCATGATTGTAGGTGAGTTGGGAAGAAACTCAAGGCGGGTCATCATACGGTAAAACTCGTCTTCATATCGGGATATTTCAGCGTTGCTTTTGCCATATTGTTTTTCAACTTCAGCCAAACTTTTAGCGATTCTTCTAAACATCTGGCTGGTTGACTCTATTACCCTGCCTTTCTCGTCTTTACGAAGATATCGCCTTTCCAAAACGATGATGGCGTTTAAGGGCAACTTAAGCTCATCTGTCACGCCCAGCAAAGTCTTCATTTTTCTTATTTCCGCCCGCTTCTGCCTATAAAGAATGTAGGCTTTCGCTGTTCTTGCATGTCCATTTTCTATGAGGGTTTTCTCTACAATGTCTTGAACCTGCTCAACAGTCGGTATCTCACCTGGTTTCAGCTGTTTTTCCAGCGTCTCAACAACTTGTTCAGCTAACTTAACGGAAAGCACTCGGTCCTTGCCACCAATGGCTTTCGCTGCTTTCCATATAGCCTCCGCAATCTTGTTAGCGTTGAAATCGACAATTCTGCCGTCTCGTTTCTTTATCTTTTTAATCTTGTTCATATTGAAGTCCTTCAACCAGCGTTATTATCGGTTTATACCCATTAATTTACTATGCCAAACTTATTAAAAAAGAAACCATTTTTTTCAAGCACAATATTCAAAACGCTTTGGTCTTAACAAGCTTTAAGTGTCTTCATAAAATCTAACTGAATAATGCCGTGTGGAGAAGATGATGGAAACTTATCCATGGTGGAGTGAAAAACACAAGAAACTTGCAGAGGCTGCTAAAAAGTTCGCTGATGAAAACATACCGAGAGGAGAGGAAATACTGTGGACAAGAGAATTCCCATCAGACCTTTTGAAAAAAGTGGCTGAAAAAGGCTGGTTTAAAGCGCCGATTCCAAAGGAATATGGGGGCACAGACATAGGCGCTACAGGCTGCTGTATCATAACTGAAGAGCTCAGCCGAGTGTGTTTTGCGTTAGCTGGAGCCTACATAACAACAATAATCGGTGGCACAGAACAACTCATAAAATTCGGCGACACCAAACAAAAGAGAAGATGGCTACCTAAAATTGCTAAAGGCGAGCTGTTAGGAGCAATCTGCATATCCGAACCAGTCGTTGGTTCCGACGCTGCTGGCATGGAAACCACAGCGAAACGAGACGGCGATGAATATGTAATTAATGGCAAGAAAAAATTCATAATCAACGCTGGAGTAGCTGACATATACTGTCTCTACGCTAAGACAAGCGACCGTATGGAGGACAGAGCCAAATACCGTCATCTCAGCGCCTTCATCGTGGAGAAGGACACACCAGGATTCACCGTGGAAAGGATAAACGAACTCTCAGGATGGTTTGGTCTCCCCAACGGATACTTAGACTTTGATAATGTAAGAGTGCCAGTGGAAAACAGAATAGGAGCCGAGGGCGACGGCTGGAAAATACTCGTAAACGGACTCAACTTGGAGAGAAACCTTTTCGCCGCTGGCATGCTAGGTCCAATGCGGGAAGCCACACGATATGCTGTTGGTCACGCTCAACGGCGAATCCAGTTCGGTCAACCCATCATCAACTTTCAAGTTAACCAGTTTAAAATCGCCGACATGATTTCGAGACTACGAACCGCCCGATTACTCGTGTATTACACTGCCCATCTTTTGGATATAAAGATGGAGCCAGTATTAGAGGCAACAACAGCCAAGCTTTTCACATCCGAAGCTTACAAGATGTTACTGGATGATGCTGTTCAAGTGATGGGCGGCGACGGATGGACACGATTCTATCCAGTTGAATCTTTCCTTAGAGACGCCAAAGTCAATGAAATGGCGGCTGGAACCAGCGAAGTTATGAGAACAATCCTCTACAGATGGGGACTAAAGGCTATGGCTGAGGAGTTAAAGATGCCGCATCGCAGGATACACAGAAAACTGGGAGTCCCAATATCCACCACCAAGCCTCAAACCATAACTGAAATCAGCGAAGAATCGGTACTCCAGCTACTTGCAGAAGACTATCAGGTTAACCCCAGCCTATACATGAGTAAAGAAGACATGAAAGAGATACTTACAGGCATAAGCGACAAGCAACTGGACAAACTGCTAACATCACTGGAAGCGAAAGGCTTAGCCCTTCTATACAAGAATAAACGGGGCAACATAACGCTGATAAAAGCAACCTACAAAGGATTGAAGCAAGCTAAGCCATTAGAACACTACAAATGGTTCCCCAAATGGATGGAAAAGAAGCAACTCTTCTAGCCAATAGACATAAACCGCATTCTCAGAAGCACAACCTATACATCGCCATCCTCCATGCCAGACAACATACCATTGTTCAACAAAGAAAAAACGGGGTTGTTCAACAAATCAGAGACTCTATCTTTGTCCGACAATAAAAATTCCCCTTTGTCAGACAAAACTACCAGAAAAACAGAGGAAATCATGGAGAGATATCTCCATGTCAACAACTTATATCATCATATCTACATTAAAATTTAAGAAGGGATACTCTAAATATCTTACAATCCGTGTTGAAGCAGAATCCCGGAAAGAAGAACATACAGATGAACCAAAAAATGAATAAGAAAACAAGAGTTTTCATCATTGGTCTAGACGGCGCGACATTTGACCTAATTCTCCCATGGATAAGAGAAGGAAAACTACCCTCACTTTCCTACATGATGGAAAACGGCGTATACGGCGAACTAAAGTCCACAATACCCATCCTAACGCCAACCGCATGGTCTTCCTTCATGACAGGAAAAAACCCGGGAAAACATGGAATCATCGGTTTTTTCACTCGAGACAAGGATAGCTATGTTGTAAAAGTTGTAAACTCTACACATAGGTCCGCAAAGGAGATATGGACCATATTAAGTGAACACGGCAAAAAGGTTGGAATAGTAAATGTGCCCCTCACTTACCCTCCGAAAAACGTTAATGGATTCATGATAACTGGCATGATGACCCCTCCAAAATCAGATAACTTTACTTACCCTCCATCACTTAAAGAAGAAGTAGAGAAGATTGTTGGTGGAGGCACATTAGATCCTCTACTTACCTCTCTGGAAAGGGAAGACGTTTTCATCAATGAACTTTTTGGCTCCACTGAAAAATTGGCAAAAATCAGCCTACTTCTCATGGAAAAACAGGAACTTGACTTTTTCATGACGGTATTTAACGGCACCGATTATATTCAACATAGGTTCTGGAAGCACATAGATCCAGAGCATCCAGAGTATGAAGCTGAAAAGTCTGTGAAATATCGGAAAATGTTTCTTCATTTTTATCAGAAAATAGACGAGATTCTCGGGAACTTCTTAAAAACGGCTGACGAGAGGACGACGGTAATCGTGATGTCTGATCATGGCGCTGGGCTTCTGCATAAGCATATACACGTTAATTCATGGCTTATACAAATGGGTTTGCTTAAGCTAAAGAAGCGGTTAACAACAAGGCTTAAGTGCTTCCTTTACAAAATTGGAGTAAACCCTGTGAAAATCGTAAACGCTTTGTTTTCAATACATCTCGGAAACATTAGAATTAAAACAAGCAGAACAGATAAAAAGCTTCAAGACATTTCAACAAGACTCTTCATGTCCTTTTCAGACGTGAACTGGCATAAGACAAAAGCATATTCCATCGGATCAGGAATTATCTACATTAACCTTAAGGGAAGAGAACCCTTAGGAACCGTAAGTCCTGGTCAAGAATATGAAAGTTTGAGAGAACAAATTACCACCCGTTTATATGAACTTAAAGACCCTGAAACAAGCGAGTTTGTTATTGAAAAAGTCTATAAAAAAGAGGAAATCTTCAATGGACCCCACATAGACATGTTGCCAGACTTAGTTTTCATCCCAAAACATGGCTACGTGACTTTTGAAGAACATGGATTTGCAACTAATTCGGTTATCACTCGTTCTAAGTCTGTTTCAGGCACTCACAAGTTAAATGGCATCCTCATAATGAAGGGAAACGGAATCAAAAAAAGTGCAACTTTAAAAGAAGCCAGCATTATGGATGTCGCTCCGACCATACTATACTTGTTGGGTTTACCTATACCAACGGATATGGATGGGCGAGTGTTGGAAGAGGCTTTAACTTCCTCCTATTTACGTTCAAATCCGATAAAATATGCAAAGGAAGCAGAAGATAGCGCAGGATTTCCCTCGGAGAAAAGAGATGAAGTATATAAAGATGAGGAGAAAATAAAGTCGAAGCTTCGAGCCCTCGGATATTTACCCTAGCCAGAATCTTTAACTTAGGTCAACATCTGCTTTATCTTCTTAAACACATCTATCCACATTTCCCACGTAAGTCTCCCGGTTTGAGTGTTTTGTTTACTAGGATGATAGGAGGTTACGAGAAAGGGCATACCTTTGAACTTGTATATCCCTCCATGTTGAAAACGAGGCTTCACATCACTATTTCTTGGATACACATACTTCATATATGTATCAAAGGCTATCCTTCCAAGCGTTAGAACAATCTCAACCTTGTCGAGAAGTCGTAGCTCTTCTAACAGAAATTCGGAGCAGTTTCTTATCTCCTCTGCTAATGGTTTATTGCGGGGTGGAGCACAGCGAACTGCGGCTGTTATATAAACAGACGTCAACTTTAAGCCATCATCTCTACTGACACTTTCGGGCTGGTTAGAGAAACCTGTCTCATATAGCGCCCTGATGAGCCAATCCCCTGAACTGTCACCTGTAAACATTCTACCCGTCCTATTACCTCCATGGGCTGCGGGAGCAAGACCGATTATAAGTAATCTTGCTTCAGGGTCACCGAAACCAGGGATGGGTTGACCCCAATAATGCCAATCCTTGTATCTACGTACTTTATTTATAGCGACCGTTGAAATGTAGTTTATAAGCCTTGGACATTTGCGACAGGAAATAATTCTCTTTCTGAGCACTTCAAAGGCGGTCTGGTTAACACTCGTCACTTCAATCAAATCCGAGGTTTAACGCCATTTGCTCGTGGATAAACATTTTTGCTATTTTCTCTCAGAAACGTAGCGTCCTCTCCTCTCTATTTCCTGAATCTTTTTTAACACCTCTCTCGCCGCATCGTCGCCCACAGTTCTGGCGTATCCGTCCATGACCGCGCCAAAACACTCCTTTACATGCTTGTAATGTGTGCTCTGGAGCGCTCTTTTCATAAGGTGTAGGTCTACCCCTCTGGCTTCCAGTTCCTTGGATCGTTCGCTTAAACCAAAATCTACGAAAACGATTTTGTTTTGTGGAGTGAGAATCATGTTGGAGGTTGTGAGGTCGCTGTGAATGATTCCGTGGTTATGAAGTTGACCTATCAGCTTGCCGATGTAGCGGCATAAGCGTTGTCTATCTTCTGAAGGGAGATCGTTGAGAATCTGCTTGACTTGCTTTCCCTCAATGAATTCCATGATTATTGTTGATTTTGCGATGTCAACCATAAAAATGGTGGGTGTTGGCACTCCAGCTTCCTTAGCCTTATGAATATTCTGGGATTCATGTATGGTTCGGTAAAACCGAATTGCCTCGTCTAACTGGGGTATGCGATATTTTTTTGGGAGGCGCTGCTTCATAATCACTTTATGACCATGCCAGTTTTCTAGGTATAGGTTTGCTTCGGCGCCCTTTTTTATTAACACTGCTCAGTCTCCAACCCATGGTATTGGAGTCTCGTCTAATCGCCACTTCAGTTTGACAAAGCTTTTCTCTATGGGAATTGTCAGGTGATGTTGATAGGCGAGGATTCCTGTCCAAGCAATCATGGCTCCATTGTCTAGTGCATACTGCTTCGGAACCACACAGAACCTAGCTTTATGCTCTTCAGCGACGGACTTAAGCATAGACTGCAATCTCTTGTTAGCTGCAACCCCGCCAGTTAACAGAATCTCCGGCTTCTCGGTGTGAGCTAGCGCTCTCTCTGTAACCTCGGTTAACATGGAGAACGCAACTTCTTGAAGACTAAAACAAACGTCTTCTAGACTATGTTTTTCATCATGAAGCAACTGAACAGCAGCCGTGAGAAGTCCACTGAATGACAAATCCATGCCCTTCACCGTGTATGGAAGCGGAATAAAAGTTTGACCATGACTTGCCAACTCTTCAACCATTGCGCCAAGAGGCATCCCCTCATTTTGGTGTAATCTCGCCTCTCGAGCGAAAACGTCGAGGCAGTTCCCAACCGCTATATCCAACGTTTCACCGAAAACACGATATCGCTCTGCTTCGAACGCGGAGACTAGGGTGTTTCCTCCTGAAACATATAGGGTAACCGGGTCCTTTGCCTCTGCAACAAGTTTTCCTATCTCGATATGCGCCACACAATGGTTGACTCCCACTAACGGAACTTTGAGGTATGAGGCTAGGGCGCGAGCTGCTGTTGCGCCAGTGCGTAGACAGGGACCTAAACCGGGTCCTTGAGAAAAAGCGATGACGTTGATGTCTTGGGGCTTTACTTTTGCCCTCTGAAATGCTTCTGCCAAAACTTTTCCAGCAACCTCAGCGTGATGTCTAGCTGCTTCGCGTGGGTGGATGCCGCCTTTTTCAGGTATGTATGCGCTAATCACGTTGGCGAGAATTTTACCGTTGAAGGAGACTATTCCAACGCTGAAATCGTCAGCTGTGGATTCAATGCCGAGGCAGTAAGAAATAGCTGAACGATGCTTCGGCAACGTTTTCAACTCCTTTCCCGTTACGTTTTCGTTTTCATTACGTACTTGTAAATTAGGATACTTCCCAAA
>QMYO01000012.1 GCA_003662715.1 Candidatus Bathyarchaeota archaeon
GGTTAGCCTAGCCTTCATCGGAGCCACAGACTCCACACTTAGAATTGTTAAATCCCTATTTAAGCTTAACCGCCATTCATCTCCCCGCTAAAGCAGGGAGCTTTCTGACGGCAACTTTGTGAAATTCGAAATTTTCGGAATCAAACAAGTTATATATGATTTTTACGATAGCTTTTGCCGAAGAGAGGTAAAAAGGAAAAATGTCAGCTGAAGTCTGGTACGAAAAGAAGCTGCTGGGCACCTTAATAATTGCGATACTCTTCGCGGCTTTCATCTTCTACCTGCCAACGATAGTGCAGTACTTCAGGCCAGCAAGAGTCGTTGTACCAACATACCTGTATACTGAAGACTTGACAGTAGGATTCAAAATCATGGATGACACGACCTCTTCGCTGATAACGTCTGATGTTAGCCCCAAATTCTTCACGGTTGGAACAAACCCGTTTGCCTACGCCTTTGTTGGAACACCTATAGGCGCGGCAACCTACGACTCGACAGAAGCCGAATGGATAGCCATACTTGACGCTGGAAGCTACGTTCTACTCGTAACGGACGAGGCAGCCTCAAAAACAAAATATCCAGTTAAAGTAACTGTTTCAGTCCCCGGAACAAACGACACCGACATGGTTGTTAAACTTGACCCCTACATGATACACATGGTTGAAAGAGCAACTCCAAGCATCTCAACCGCAATATACGCCTACAACAGCTCAAGCGGTGCATACGACATATCAGTATCCAACCTGAATGTTACCGCCTACAGCAAATGGCTCGTTGAAGCCCGCATCACAGTAGCAGGACTAAACAAGATAATCAAAGCCGGAAGAATCTACCTAACCCAATACACAGGAATCACCGTGGCAACAGCCTACGTTGACGGGGCGCAAGCAAGCGTCTACCTCGACTCCGACAGCAGCGACGACGGCATGACAGGCTACTACATATTATTCCCAGACTGGACAGCCGGAGTCCACCACGTACAAATCTACCTGCAAAAGACCGGCTCCCCATCAGCCGGAACAATAACACTAACACTCTTCGAATACTATGAATGTCTCAACCCAAGCCTCAGATTTTGGACTGACGAGACAGCATCTATCAGCGTCGTAACTTAAAGTGGAGGCTGAATAATCAATGTGGTGGCTTTTAACCCTCATCTTGGCAGTATTATTCGGCTATGCACTCACAAAAGCAGAAAAGAGAGACTTCAGCGCGTGGATACTCACCTTTATAGGAGTGCTGGCGATTAGCTGGGTGTTCGGAATGATAGCGGTGGCAGTAGTGCCTGACCTAGCCGCTTTCATGCTGCCGGCCGAAACACAAGTGATTGGCAACGTAGTAGTGGATATAGTAGGGCTAATCCTTGGGCTGCTAGCGGCAGAAATAGAAGAGGTCGTAACAAAGTAGCTCCTTTAAGGTGCCCAGCCTAATCCCCCCCATTTTTTAAACATAAAACCGCAAATCTTTCACGGTTAAAAATAAATAGACTGTCTAAATACTCCAATTCAGAAGGAGGATTAAATTGGAAAGGGAAAAACTCATAGTTGCCTCCGCCCTACTCATAGCATTAATTCTTATAGCCGCGTATCTTATTCCCATGCCAACATACACGATTATTAGCGTCTCAAAAATTGAAGTTCAACCTCAAGGCTACGAAAACGCTCAAACTGGAGAGTGGGAAGGTAGCTACTGGGTAATCACCGCCGTAACCGACATGACCGATGAGATAGGCGCCGTAAAGCTTGAGAACAGCACCGAAGGCACCGTAGACGGCAAAAAACTTGTGACAACAAGCGAAATCACAATAAAAATAGACCCGCACAGACCATACTGGGAAATACCCGTAACATGGGAGCCGGTGCAGGTCTACCCGAAAACCTATAGAAGCTGGGTAAACAAGCTTGGTTTAGGCTATCTTCATGGAAGAGACGAAGATGTTTATGTGCCCGCTAAAACATTGACAGTTTACCGTTTTACACGCGACTACTGGGAAGCCCACACACCCTTCACAATTTACGTCTATAAAAATGACAAGTTAATCGGCTCAAAATACATCGACACCATAGGCGGAACAGAAACAGTAACCATAGAAAACCCGGATGACCCCAAAGAAAAAGTGATAATAACGAATCTCGGGAAGATAGGTGCAGCGTATCAATTAACCCTCAAAAACCTAATCTTCATAGAGAGCTTAACATACGCATATGACGAAGACGCGCTTTCACTTCTGCGCTATGACCAAACATCACAATCTTTCAGCCAATACTGGTTCGGTCCAGCAAAAACCGTAACTGAGTATGGCAGCGCCTACAACAGGTGGAAAGACATAGGCTCCCCCATCGGCTTTTGGGCTTATGATACAGCGGCAGGCACAATGCTGCAAGGAAGAGTTGAAGCCCCGGGATGGCAGGCTGACGATGACTTTTGGAATTACAAACAAAAACCAAAAGAAGCTTCATTTAACACTATAATTGACTACGTTGAGGACTTTTATGTAAGAAAGAACATAGATGTTTGGGGGCAGGGAGCAAAAATAGTAGGCGGCAAACTACGAGTCTACCTGCCTTACGGTGCAATGTCAAGTCTGATAACAATCAAAATCTCATCTGAACTCGCCGACACAATAGTTTGGCGTCCGCCGACAGCCAACCTAAAAATAGTGGATTACACGCAGATAGGCGACGTCGGCGATAGAGTAAGCTTCATGGTTAAAGTAAGACAGGAATCCACAGTTCGCTCGACTGGAAGAATAAGCATAGAGATAACTCCGCCTAACGCCCCAGCGGCAGTAGTTCCAGAATATGTCTCGCCAACCCTAAACCCCGGAGAAGAAGCAACCTTCTACTTCGACTTCATAAACTTGGGAACAGACCAGAAAATAAGCGGACAAGTCAATATAATATGCACCGAGCTGACTACAGGAACCGTAACCGACCAAGCATCCATAAGCTATACATTGCTTCCTAGAGAAGAAGAAGCCGTAACCTTAGAAGTATACACAATAGACAAAGAAACAGGAGAAAAAGTCAGCGGCATACCCGTCACAATAAAATGGGACACCCAATCAGACCTGAAATACACTGACGAAGGCGTAGCAGTATGGGACATGAAAGGCTATACTGGAACAGTCTTCATAAGCTCAGCCGAAACCGCAGCCTACAAATCCGAAAGCACATCAACAACCCTCCACAGAGGAATAAACACGGTTACATTATACCTTGAAAAGAGCAAAGCGCCTCCACCGTCAATTCCAGAATGGGCAATATACATAATAATCGCTTCAATAATTGCAGTTGCAATCGTCGCTTCCGTATATTTAATTAGCAGGAGGAGATAAAATGAAATCTAGAACAATAGGAATAATCCTCACTGTTCTGGGCATCGCGGTAATAGCGCTTTCTCTATATCAAGCTCAAGCCGAAGTAAAGATTATTGCATGGTACGACATGAACGGCGACAATGTAATAAACTATAAAGACTTCGATGTAAATAACGACGACCTTGTTAACTGGATTGACGTCCAGCTTGTGCAAGAAGCGGCTAATAGCGGAACCTACATCGAACGGTACGACTTCAACTTGGATGGAGTTGTTGACCAAACCGACGTTGACATAGTCCATCAATGGTTGGGAGAAGGAAGAATGGCGCTTTACGACATGAACGGAGACGGAATCGTTGATTGGCACGACTTAGACATAAACGAGGACGGAAAAGTTGACATGATGGACATAGGCACCGTCGCTAGAGCTTACGGCTCAAAAATCGGAGATGCAAAATATAATCCCAAATGCGACTTCAACATGGACGGCGTGATAGACGACGCCGACTTAGACCTAATCAAGCCATACTTTGGCTATCCATTATCAATTTATAACCTGTTTAACATCACCCTCCCAATCGGACAACTCTTCATAATAGGCGTAATCTTAACCTTATTAGGCACGATTATAATCTTAACCTCAAAAGGAGGATGAAAAATGAGATTTGTGAAACCCGATATGTTGAATGCAAAAGAAATTGCGAAAGAAATCGCCGAAACAGGCTTATTAGCTCTGCTGTTTAATCCGCTGGCTCTATTAATACTCATCATAGCGTTTCTCGTCTTTCTTGCAGTCGGCCTAGGCATCATAATATACTACGGCTTAACCACAGCCATCGTACTATTCGTGCTTTCAGCCATAGGAGTTCTAATCCTGCACTACACAAAAGCCGTAGACTTAACTAAACAGCCGCTCCTAGCCGCCCTACCCTTCATCATGTTAGCGGTAGGCTACTTCGGAGAAAGACTACGCATATTCGCAATACAACCGTTATGGATAACACAAACAACGGCGACGACTGGCAACCTGCAACCCTTCATCATGCTAATAATACTGATAATACTTGCCGCGGCAATAGCCTCAAAGAGGAGGTAAAAACAGTGAACGCCAAAGCCTTCGCTGTCGGAGTAATACTAGTTTTTCTGGGTTGGTACGTGAACACAATTAGTATTCCTATGCCCGGCGTAGACTACTGGTCGCCTTCTTCAGGCGTAACGATTCCCTACCCAACAATTGTCTGGGGCAACCCTCTAGGTTTCCTGTCGCTCCCCCTTGTCCTAATTGGGGCAATTCTAATCGCATTCGGATTATTCGAAAACACGGCAATCAGAATAGTCCTGACAATACTGATAGTTGTCTGGGTGCTCGTGTTTAAAGCAGCCCCAATATTGGGGGTTATACCTTGACTGCGTGGAGCATTTTCTGGAACGCCGTAAAAGCCTATCTGGGCTGGCTTTTTCTCACAGCAATATTCATTTTGGTTGCTTCCTTTACTGAGGGATTCAAAGCCTACTGCCCAATTAACAGCTTCATTTGTGGAAGCATAGCCGTATTCCTTGCAATCTTGATTTTAGGACTCGCCTTCGGAGTGTGGCGGAGGTGAACATTCTTAGAGTCTGCAGCGCCTTCACAAGTAGGCTTGGCGCACTAGCCCTTCTCTTTCTAGCCTTCACATCGGGAACCGTATTATACTTTGCTTTTGCTTGGCACACCTCGGCTAAGCCAGCCCTCGGCATAGTCTACTTCTATGATAGGGATGAAACATACATGATAATTTCGGAGCTTGAAAGAATTAAAGAGGACGGCTTCCAGATAGTTTCAATCCCCTTTGTATGGCACGACAACCCTAAAGACCCTTTAAGGGTGAAAACAGACGTTTTAATGGAGAAATGCTCCCAGCTAGGCTTAAAGGTTTATGTCCGTGAACCTTGGCAAGAAAACTTCGAAGCACTTGAAAAATATCTATCCGCTTACGCCTCTAAAATAAGCTACTTTCAAGTCATAAACGAGGCTGACTCCCAATTCTTCAAGGAATGGAGGGTTCCCGGAGAGTTAGCGTCTCTAGCCCAGAAAAACGCTGAAATAATCAAAAAATTTAATCCGAACATAAAAACTGTGGCAAGCTTCTCAACTCCGCTGACGCCAACCCTAATTGCCAGAATAGCCGAACACGTTGACATAGTTGCCCTAGACATCTACGAGCAAGTTCAGCTAGACACATTCCCAATCCAGATGCAAACTCTACTTACATTATCAGGAAAAGACACAATATGGATAGGCGAATTCGGCTATGCCTCCCTCGACGACCAAGCACAAGCAGAATTTATCCGAAAAGGCCTCGACATTTTCGCCAAAAACGGAGTTGAAGCAGTCATAATCTGGGGTTGGAAAAGCTTTGTAGGTTTAAACATTAAGGATAGGCTTGCCGAAACCACAATAAAAACTTGGAGCCAACCTTAAATTTTTCACGGTTAAGCTTTTTTAACTGAAGAACTAAACAAAATTAGAGCAAAATTGAACTTGAAAGATTTCATTATAGGAATGATTGCGACGGTTATGGGCATAATAGCCTTCGGCATCCTCGTCAAAATGTCGTGGCAAATCTGGGACTTTATCGTTCAAAGGCTTGCTGAAACGGGATATCCGCCGGGCACGGAATATCTTCTTGGAATGGCTCTGCTGATAATAGCTGTTTACCTCGGAATAGTTCAACTAAAAAAGCCGAGGTTAACATGAAATGTATCTGAGTAGGGGTTTCATGCTCTGTTTAATCTTTTCGTTCATTTTGTTAGTGGGGATTCTCTATGTGTCTGCCAATCAGGCATATGTGTACGGCTCAGTTGAAGAGGCTAACCAGACGCGGGAATTAATTGAAACTGAAAGGCAGGAAGTGTCGGCGCAGAGCATATTCCTTAACAATCTTCTTATAAGCCTTCCCATGATAGTTCCAGCGGTTGGGCTGGCGCCTTTCCTTATAGCTTGGCATAATACTGGATGGATAATTGGGCTTCTCAGCCTAGCCTACGGCGTCCCGCCGTCAACCTACATTTCAAATCTAATTGTGCTAGCATTTCCCGAACTGCTTTCCTATGCTGTTCTATGCGCTGAGAACATCTATGTCACAGTCTTAGCTCTCTTCAAGGCTGGAGCGAAACAGCGCATCACCCAGCATTCATGGAAAAGTTTCATATTTTATATCCTCCTACTCTTTATAGGGGCGGTTTCGGAGGCGAATATGATTGCTTCAGTTAGGTGAGCCATACGACAAACCCTTCCTGTATGTTTACGTCATTTCATACACGTTCCTACTCATTACTTTGCTTTCTGGCTACTACCTGAATGTTACTCAACTGCTCGCCTACTCAAGCATCTACCTAGCCATGATAACTGTAAGCCTAACCTTCATGAGGGGAGTAGAAAACGGAAAAATAGTCGAAGGAACTGTGATGTCCATTATAGGGCTGTTTGCGGTAACCTTCATATTTGGCTTCATAACCAGAAACTTTCGCATAATGGGCACGTTCCAGCTTCAGCCCATGTCCTTGATGTTGCTGGCTATCCCGCCACAAACTGTGCTTCAGGCAATGATGGTTATTCCAAACGCCACCGCCGAAGAATCCTTCTTTCGCATAGGCTTATACCACATGCTAAAGGCGGTAATGCCAAAGCACTGGGCGATATTGACACAGGCAATACTCTTCGGAATATTCCACTACTACGCCTATGCTATGAACGTTGCAGGCATAGTAACCGCTGCAGCCGCAGGCATTCTTCTAGGCATAATCTACGATGCGACAGGAAGCGAGTTCGCCCCCACATTCGCACACACAATATATAATATTATGGCCTTGTTGGGAGGTGCATGAAATGGCGATTGGAAAACAAGAACTAATAGGATTTATCCTGATGCTTCTATTCGTAAGCTTCACAGCATCTGGAATAGTTCTCATCAATGTGGTTTTCACCGTGGCTCCACCATACACCATTTACGGTAGACAGATAACGTTTACAGTAAATGTCGGCTTGGTTCTTATCCTGCTTGGCCTGCTGGCTTTAGCTCTTCTTCTAAGGATGGGAACGAAGTGAGCGTTTTAGCTGAGACATCTTGGAAGCTAACAGTAATCTTCGTAGGCTTCCTAGTCTACTCTTGGATATGGATAATAACCAACATCCCAGAACTATTTACTCTAGGAGTAATCTACGGGTTCCTGATGTTGTCCGGCATGATAATCTCCGTCTTTCTTATTTCTACAAATAAGCCAGTGTTCGGCTTTCCACCCCTACGCCTAATGCCTGAAACCACAATCGTAGGAGCATTTATCGGTCTGCTGAGCGTGCTGATTTCTGGAGCAATCTCACAGCTTCCCCTATTCCAAGTTTCAATCTACATGCAGCTTCCCCCGCTAATCGCGCTCTTCTTCGCAGTTCTAATCTCATGCACCGAAGAATCCTTCTTCAGAGGAGCGCTTCTTCCAGTAGTATACTACTATGGAAACGAAAACGTCATACAAGCGATAATCCACAATTCAATCCTCTTCACAATACTGCACTGGGTAGCCTACCAAGCATCAATTCCCTCCCTAATCTCAAGCTTCATATTCTCAATAATAGTCTCTGCCGCATCGCTACACTACAAAAGCGGCTATGTTGGAATGATAGCCCATGTAACCTACAATCTGATGATTCTGCACAGCATCACAGGCTTTCCGTAAGTTGGTTTTGATTTATGGGGTGTTGCGTCTTCAGGAGAATGTTTAAATACGTCTTGGCATTATAGGATATTATATGTCTAAGACCGATAGAAAGACAACAGTAACTCTCCATAAGTCGACCTTGAAGAGGCTGGCAGAGCTTAAAGTCCATCCTAGACAAAGCTATGAAGAGGTTATGCTGAGGCTTCTAGAGGTGTATGAGGAGCGGAAGCGGTTAAAGCGGTGAAGTGTGTCGGCATTCCCTATCAGCCCTCGCAAGATGTTCTCAGGCTCCTTGAGACATTCAGGGGTATGGTTAACTACTGTATCCACATAGGATTGGAGAAAGGGATAACTTCGAGGTTTAGGCTCACAAGAGAGACCTATCACAGGCTGATGGGATACGGGTATCATAGCTGGTATGTTCTTTCAGCAATCGAGGTAGCTACAACAATTCTCAAGAACTATAGGAAAGCTAAGAGAAAAAAGCTTAGGGTCAAGGTTCCTAGAGCAAGAAGGCTTATGGCTAAAATCGGAAATCAAGCTATTAAAGTAGCTGACGGAATGCTGAGAATACCATTGAAGCCTAGACGATACCTTTATATACAGCTCTACGAGAGGGCCAGAGACCTCCTAGAAGAATATAAGGTTTGCTCAGCAACCCTGACCTCGAAAGCCGTCTACGTAGCCTTCTCTAAGACAGTCACAGTGAGAAGACCTAGAGGTTGGATAGCAATTGACGTAAACGAGGATAACGTTACAGCCGTAAGCTCCGACGGCGAGGGTAAGGTCTTTGACCTCTCCAAGTTGAAGAAGGCTAGCTATGGATACTTTGAGAGGAAAAGAAGGCTTCAGCGGAAATATCGTAAGGATAGAAGAGTGTTGAGAAAGGCGCTTTCAAAGCTGTCTGAGAACTACCGCAACAAGGTTTCCACCATGCTCCACCAAGCTTCTACAGCCATAGTGAAGTGGTGCAGAGAGAAGAATTATGGTTTAATCCATGAGAACCTGAAGGGCTTAAGAAAAACCGTGAATGCGAAGATAAAACGGTTCAACAAATTTAATGGTAAAATCCAGCAAATTTCTAAACGCCCAAAGAAACTTAAGAGAAGGCTGAACAATTGGTGGTTTAGGAAGTTCCTAAATCAAATATCCTACAAATGTACGTGGGGAGGAGTGGAAACAATTGAAAGCAAACATACAAGAGGCTCCTCATCCACCTGCCCGATATGTGGGTCTAAGTTAATAAAATACCCGAAAGGGCTGGTGGAATGCAAAAAACATGGATTGATGAACAGGCACGTGGTAGCCTGTTTGAACCTACTCAGATGGGAGGGTGTTGGTTCGCCCTCGACCGCCCCTCGAATGTAGCCGTGAACCTAGCCCTAACAAGCCCTATGGCGATGAGGACAAGCTAGGTGAGCCTAAGAGGGGAAGTTGTGTCTCCTAAATGCAACAGAACCCGTAAGTTTTATAACCATAAAGGCATAAAGGAACAAAATGTGTCGGTGAACATAATGAACCCTATAAACGCGTTTCTGCTCTTCTCGGCAATCTCCTACTTCATATGTATTTTCTTCCCGAAGCCAGTGACAAAAAACGTCAAATCAAGAACTTTTGAACGCCTATTCATGGCAATGTCAGGCGCACTCCTAACATTAAACCTTGCCCTCGACATCAGGCTTCTATGGTTAACCTACGCGATAATCTGGACTGTTGCAGCAGGAGCCTCCTACCTAGGATACACCGTCTGGAACGTGCTCTGGAAAAAAGAAGCCTCAGAAGCAGCCCAAATGACTATGTTCGCATGGGACGCACTAATAGCCATATGTTGCCTCTTGAAATTTTAGAATCAGAAATCCAAAAATTTTTCACGGTTAAACTTTAAAGTCTAGCTTTACAATCTTTTTTGTGGTGACTAAATTTGGCTGTTGAAGTGAGAGGTTCAACTCTGCTAATTGTCCTAGGCATGGTCTTGCTGGGCGTCGGCGTAGTCTATCCATTCATAACGTTAGTCGTGGACACTACTCCTCCTGATATAGCGGCAACGTGCCCTGAGAATGGCAGGGTTTATACTTCGCTGACTGAAATTAATGCTTGGGTTGGCGACCCGGAAACAGATGTTGTAAGTGTAACCTGCACAATTAACGGTCAAACCTATACCCTACGTAAGTCTCATCTTACTCCATACGCGATTGCAGATACAGGGGGCTACGCCCTCTGGGAATACGACATTCCAGACATAACTACTGGAGGAACATACTCGTTCACCTTTAGGGCGAAAAACAAGGCTGGATTAACCGCGGAATACTCTGGAACCTTCACAATCTACACCGCACTACAAGGCAACTGGTACGTCAACAATCAACCCATAACAAGCCCAACTCAAACAATTTACACTACCTCTCCGACAGTAAGCTTCAAATTCCAGAAAACAGCCGGAGTAGAAGACACAAAAATTTCGTGCTGGGTTGAAGAAGGCGGAGCAAGAATCTTAACATTAACACTCACCGACACCGCAAACCACATATGGACAGGCACCTACACATTCACCCCCGGAACCCACACCATCAAACTTGTAGCCAGCGACGGAACAAACACCGTAACATTTAGCATAATCGGCTTAACCATACAGGGCGTAGGAGGCTGGACATTAACAACACAGCAAACCCTAATGCTCATAGGTGCAATCGCCATAGTCGCCGGAGTAACACTCCGCATAAAAGGAAAATAGCCTTCAGCTACGTCTAAATACCTCAAAAACCAGAGTTTTTTCTGCTTTTTGTCGCTCTGATATTGCAGAGCCAAAGATGAGAAGAGCACAGAACCCTAAAATTTTTTAAGGTTTTTCTTACATCTTATTGTCTAGGCTTAAGCATGATAAAAGGGAGGAAAACTTGCCTGTGTACGAGCTATTCTTTTCAATATATGTAATAGCGGTTCTAGTCTTTGCCTATGCCTCACTGAGGCATCTTGGTTTACTGACCAAAAGTCCTGCCGAGCAACTTATGGAAAAACAGAAGTTGATGGAACAAGTCACACGGGTATTACACGATGCCCACTGCCCGTTATGTGGCGGTAAATCCAACATTTGGCAAATTGACCTGTGGAAAGGCAACTTTGCCATAACTAAATGCGAAAAATGCGGGCAAAACGCCTTATGGAGACTTGAGTCGCATCGATGGAGGTTGGTAGCTCCCTACCGACCAGTTCTTAAGCCTCAAATTGTGCTGGAGACTCCGCGTTCCAAGGAGAAGGAAATGCTGAAGGAGGAGGCTAAAAATGCAGTCGGCTGAAGAAAAAGTTAGGAAAAGCAAGCTTCTTGTAGCAGTTCTCTTAACTTTGCTTCTGATAGGGGCGGGATTCAGCGTTTACTTATGGGGCGAATGATCCTACGCTAGAACAAGCCTGCTCTTTGAGCAAATGCAAAGAATGATGTATGAGCAGGCGGTGCAGCAAGTCAACGCCACAGCCCCCAAAGTAGCCATTTCCGTCAGGCTCATTCCGACTCCGCCAGCCAGAAACATACCCTCAAACACGGTAACCTTCCTAACGGGCTATCTTGAAGCCACAAACCTTGAAGACCTGTACTATCCATGCATTCTAACCGCCAACTTCACAGTAACCCACACTTCAACAAATCCAAACGCAACAGTAGAATACAGCTACATTCCATATCAGCAAGTTTACCTATCCAAAGGAGTTCAACTCGTTCAGCTTCCATTCGGAGTTTTCCCCCTAACCGTCTATAATGCACATCCAGGAGACCAAATAGCGATAACAGTCAGAGCAACAACTCAAGTTTACTGGGAGCCAATTCACGCTTTAATGTCAACCCAAACGGCTGAATGCACAATAATTCTGGAGGTGACTACGTGACGCTGATTGACTTCCTAGTTCAATACCGAGTCTACTTTGTCATAGCAATTTTCCTAGCATGGTTCATATATGCACTTCACCATACCGGAAAACTTAGAATACGTCGAGTCAGCTTGAAAAGAGCGCCTTCAGCTGCATTAATTCCCGTCGAGCAGCGTCTCTCCATAACCGAAGCAGAACTTGCAAGATTGCGTAAAGAAAACGAAAGACTAACCCTTCAGCAAGCAGAAATCAAGAGAAAACAAGCCGAAAAAGAAATAGAAAAAATAGTAGAAAAAGAAATTCGAGCAATACTTCCTGAAAAACTCTACCTCTTCGACCCAGACAACCAGCCAATATCAAGGCCGATTTACTATATTGGAGGAGTGCCCTGCATAGAGAAAAAGGAGGAAATAAACAGGATAATAGATAGGTCGCCAATTCTAAAGGCGTTATCAAAGCTCTCCGCATCTCTCGCCTATAAACTTGCCGACTTTCTCTACTTCAAAGGAGACACACTATACTTCTATACCGCGGAGTTACTTCCGAATGGCCATTGGTGCATAGCTGCAACGTCAAAGCCAGCTAGAAAAACCGGACGCTACATTAAACTTCCAAGAATATGCGAAACCTACATTCTGCTCTCAAGCGGTCAAAGAAGAATAGACGACCTAATAGTCAACAAGTGGGAAGTCATAAAGGCGGGAGCAGCCATACACCTTGCCGCGACCGTTCTGGGGCCATTTCCAGCCGAGGAGTACTCCCAAATAAAGAGAAATGCGGGGTGGTTTGTTGAAGAAAAAAGCTGAAAAAAATGGAGACCCTCCTAGAACAATAGAAACAGACCTCCTAGACCTTCAGCAAAGAATAGACCAAGTAGAGAAGAGCTTACATAGCCTGCGCGACCATCTAGTCGTCACCAGAGAAGCCGTCATCCTACAGTCAGAATCAGTTCCGTTCCTACTGCAACAATATAAAAGGCTTGCCCTAGACCTCGCTGCACAAGACAGACTCCTGCATCAAATAGAGGAAGAACTAGGCATACGCTACAACAGCTTCCAAAACGCAATAAGAGAAACCTCAAGAGCTAAAGAAGAACTAAAGCTAACTCGCAAATACCTAGACACAGCACTCAAAAACTACAGAACGGTAAGAGAAGAAAACATGGAACTAAAAGAGAAAAATGAAGAACTAGAAAGACAGCTGAGAGTAAAAGACGAAATCATAAAAGGAATGAAAAAAGCAATAACCGAAATATCCAAACTGCTGGAGCAAACAAAGACCCCTCCCGAAACATTAGACGAGCTAAGAAGGATACTAAGGGAAGCCGCCGCTCCAACTCCACGAATCCCCACAGAGGAGGAAGAAATTGAAGAGGAACTCGAAGAAGAACTTGAGTGAACTAGAAACAGACGAAGCCAAAGCCCTACAACTCGCCATGCTAATAAACGACATAAGAGAAACAGCCTCACTAAGACAGCTCCGATACATCCGCCAAGTACTCTCCGAAATAAAGAAAACACCAAAAATAACCCCTTCAGCTAAACCGCTAAAACTCACAGAGATTGCCCCCGAACTACAAAAAGAGGAATCCGAACAATTCCAGCCTGAAACAGGAACCCCGCCGCAAAGCTGGTTTGAACGCCTAAGAAGAAGACTAAGAAGGGGGCGAGGCGCGGCATGACAGAATACTATGAGCTACAGAATCCAGAATACGCAGGAGAACAGCAACGGAAATATCTGGATAGGCTGGCTGAATTAAGAAAGCTCAAACCGAAAGTCCGCATAACATTTCTCTACAGCACGCGATGTCCACATTGCAGATTAGTTAAACCAATACTAGAAAAGTATGTTCAAAGACATCCTGAAATAAGCCTGACAGAACTAAACGTGGAATCAAAAGAGACATACACTAACCTTCTAGAAGCCACTCTAAAAGGCGAACTGGAAGTTCCAGTAGCAGTAATAAACGACAGATTCATAGTTAAAGGAGACAAAGACTTCTTGGCTAGACTAACCTACGCCATAAAGCTTGCGGAAAACACGCCTCCAACCCGAGAGGAGGAAGCCAAATGGCTTTTGAAAAAGTAAAAAAGAAGCTAGCCAAAACCATGAAGAAAATACTCGAAGAATACAACATTCTTTACTATGATGAAGCGATACTTGTAATGTTTGACCCGTACAGCATATCGGAAGACCCAGACAAAACATACTGGCTGTGTAAAAACGTGACTGTGCGATTTTACCCTGACGGAAACGTCATAGCCGAAAAAATAGGTGTCAGCGAATACATAACCAAGCAGCAGGCTGAAACGCTCCACTCAGAAATGGGCATACCCCTCATCTACACGCAGTACACAGACCTCTATGACACCAAACTAGAAGCAGACCTCAACAGAAAACAGCTAACAGAAATACCACTCGAAATAGAAGTTGAAGGCGCCATAATAGGCTACAACCAGTCCCCACTAGAAGCCCTAATAATAGCCAGCATAGAAAAATTCGGCCGAGGAAAAGCAACCCTCGACCAAACAATAAACTACCTAACAATGCCGCCGCCAGACGGAGGAGGCTGGTACCACGCAACCCCGCAACTCAGACGAAAAGTAGAACAAAAACTCCAACAGCTAACCGCAAAAGGCGTACTAGAATACAACCCCGAAACCCTAGAATACACTTTAATAGCCAAACCAACAACATCAAAAATAGAAAAGAGGTGAGCAAAATAAGCCTCCTCGAACTGTACGGAAC
>QMYO01000013.1 GCA_003662715.1 Candidatus Bathyarchaeota archaeon
CATGAATATGAAAGTAAGTGACTAGATTATGATTTGCGTGCAAATTGTTTTCTTATCTTCCAAAATCGCTTTAATCCTTTCAGGATGCTTACCGTTAACCACATAGCAATCTATTCTTATTTTCAAAAGCATTCTAGGTAAGAATTTGTCAACACTTGTTCTCTTATTCCAATCTAATAGCTCATTAACTGACAACTTCTTTATCATTTTAGCGTTCAAATCCTTTTTCGGGTCTTCAGTGAAAATTCCGTCCACATCAGTGACCAAAATCAGCTTTTTCGCAAGTAACAGACCTGCAATGTAGGCGGCTATGGAATCAGAGGTTACATTCCACGAATGCTTTAACGGGTCTTTTTGAAACATTAATTTGGAAGGCAAAATTATAGGTAAAATTCCAGTAGAAGAAAGGCTCCTAGCCTCCTCTAACCCATAAGCGGTCTGCGAGTTCGGCGTAATACCCGAGAGGAACATTCCAAACTGATCCATGCTAAGAATAGCCATTTTATGCGCAACAGTCTCAGATACATCAAAATTACGGTAAAACTCCCTTACGACATCAGCAAATTTACCTCCTCCCGGCACGATGAGCATTCTATAAAATTTTGCGAGCGTCCCTAATTTTTGACATAAAGTAATTAGGCTCGCAGAGTCTTCAGCCAAGCTTCCTCCAACTTTTATGACCGCTACCATCTTATCACTTTGCCCTCCAGCTTACTTGCCACCATTAAAGCAACACCAACTGAAGTGGAGACAACGGCAGCCTCGTCACCAAGTAATTCTGCAAGATTGATAATCTCTTTGAAGCCTGCTTTCTGAGCTGCCTTCCTAGCTAAAAAGTCTCTGCCTAAACCCGTGACTACAACGGGAACCTTGTCTTTCATACGAGGCTTTATCCTATTATGGACTTGTCTTAATCCGTCTGCAATCTGCTTAATCTGCGCCTCGTAAATGTAGTTAGCCATCTTAACTATTTCCTCTTCGTTTAGCATTTCAATGTCAGCGCAAACTACACGTGCCAATCTAGCCATAGCTTCTAGCTTTGTTGTTCCTCGACCATCCGCTGTTTCAACGGTATAGTCTTCCTCGTTAATGTTGCCTAAGATTAGATGTACGTCGCCAGACAAAGCAAATAGCTCAGATGAAACACGGGCAGTTCCACCTCTAACTGGGATGGAATCTACAATAGCAGCGACATTCGTACGTAAGGCTCCTGTGTAAACTAATTCTCCGTTTAAAAGCTTCTCGAGATCGGTTTTGCCCGCTGCAACGACTTTCCCATCAATCACTGGGATAATACTTGTCGTGGTGCTTCCAATATCAATTATAAAGCAATCCTTAATTGATTGGGACACCATCCATCCTGTGGCTGACCAATTGGCAGCTGCGACTTTAAGCGGCTCCCGCCTCGCTTCCTCAATCGACTTCAGGTTTGATTCCACATCTAGAACGTAAATTGGCGTGTTAGTGAAAGCTTGTTCTACGCAAGTGAGGATATGGTTAACTCCGTTCCTTTTTGTCTGATATGCATCAGATAATTCGGCTGTCATAGTGACTCCTACTCCATCCAACTTGGTTGAGCTTGCCAATTGCTTTTTCAGTTTTTCAAGAACAGCTGGAAGCTTTTCTTTTCCTCTTTTCCATACCGGGAAATATTCTATTGCGGTCTTGAGTTCTCCAACCGTGCCTTTCTGGGTTTTTATAAAAGCTGCTTTAGTGTTTACTCCTCCTATGTCCCAACCTAAAACATTCATTTTTTCAACTCTCTGACGCCATGTTTATGAGACATTTTGTGGTCTCATACAGCTTTGTTTTAGCACTTTTTAATTTGGTCGAATGGGCAATGAGAAGTGCATAGGCATTGTTCTCACCTATGCTGGAAAAGGGCGGCGAGACAATTTCCTTTAATTTACATATTTTATGATGGAATTTACTTAACGATGTGGGAACTTTTACTTTGGAAAAAAATGCATATCCCCCGCTTTGCACGTTGTCGGGGAGTTCATGCTTTAGCACGGCGTTGACTATTGCTTGGGCTAGATTAAAATTTATGACTTTTCTCAAGCCGATATAGGAGGTTGTGAGTCTAGGGTTAATCTCCATCACCACAGGTTCATCATTTGTTAGAACCATGTCTACTCCAATGTAGCCTCTAAGTCCCTTAAACAACTCTACAATTCTTTGCGCCGTTTCTAAAGCATCTTCTAACAAGGGATGGTGAAGAGGAACTATGCCACCAGTATAAGCTGAGTCAGAGCTGGGCGGCGATAAAGTAACTATTTGTTCATTTAACGTTAGTGGCAATGCCTCCTCTTCGGTTGAGATTAAGCTAACGCTGGAAGCTGTGCCCTTAACAAACTTCTGGGCTAAGAAATATCTACCTAACGATTCTTTCATCAGCTTATCAAGGGCGCTTTTTATTTGCTTTTCATTCCTTACAATGCTTAATCCCTGACAGCCTACACCATCAATAGGCTTAAAGATAAGCGGAAAACCCAATTCACTAACGGAGTGTTTAATTTCTTTAATATCCTCACATGAGTCAACCATTAATGTGTCAGGGGTTCGTATTCCAATTCTTTTCAACTCATCGTAAAGCGTATGTTTATTTGAGATTTTCTCTATTGCTGTAGCACTGCAATTAAGGGAGACGCCGCCAGCTTTCTCTATGCATTCCACTAGTCTTTGTAATGTTTGAGCAGACTCTGGGGCAATTATATAAGTGGCGTCAGCTGATTCGGAGAGGGATGTTAAAGTTTTCTCTAATTCTTCTTTAGGAGAAGGAGTAATTATTTCGTCGGCATCAACCAGCGAACTGAACGCGGTGAGTCTAGAGTCAAGAAAGGTTGTCACAAAATGTCCAGCAGCTTTAAAGTCTGAGATTAACGCCCTTAACATTCCAAATCCTTCACTTAGAATGCTCGGCGAAATCTCTTTACCCGCGTATCCTCCTCCTGTGATATATTCATAAATGAGAAGCTTCAAACTTTTACCTCTGCACTATCTAATATTGGAGGAGGTTCCATGAAAATCATTCCGGTCCTCGATGTTTTAAATGGTGTAGTTGTACATGCTGTTGGGGGCAAAAGAGAAAAGTATTATCCGATAAAAAGCGTTTTATGCAAATCTTCTGATCCAGTGAACGTAGCTTTGACATTTAGGTCACTTGGGTTTGATGAACTCTATATGGCTGATTTAGATGCGATATTAAGCAATAATGCAAATTTTTCCCTCTATAAACGGATTAAGGCTAGGGCTGATCTAAATTTAATGGTTGACGCTGGCATAAGCGACCTAGAAAAGGCGCGGGAAGTGTTAGAAAATGGGGTTTCAAAGATCATAATAGGTACTGAAACTTTAGAAAATCTAGCTTTTGTTGAGGAGGCTGTTAGTCTCTTTGGTAAGAACAGAGTTATTATTAGCCTCGACTTAAAGGGTGGAAAGATCATAAGCAAATTTCCTGACATAAAGTCGAGGAGTCCATTGGAACTCGCAAAGACTTTTCAGGGAATGGGGGTTGCCCAAATTATTGTTTTAGATTTAGCAAGGGTTGGAATGAATAAGGGAATTAATCTGGGGATAGTGAAGGAGATTCTTGAACAAACCAGCGTTGAGGTGCTAACTGGTGGAGGCGTACGAGACATTAAAGACTTGGAAAAGCTGAGAAGTATGGGAGTGGCGGGTGTGCTGGTGGCTACAGCTCTGCATAATGGAAGGCTTACTATAAAGAAACTGAAGCAAGCTAGTTTTATTTAATTCTTAAACGGTTATAGAATAATAAACGCTGCATCTAAAGGGAGGCACCACTCAATATTGCTTTTTTTCTTGTTAATGACTTATTGATTTCTACCCTTTTTACGTTCCTCTCTTCTCTATTCTAAAGAGCCTATCTACCCTTGTAACTTTGAACTTTACGCCTAGAATCTTCTGAGCAAGCCAGAGATTTGTATCCAGATGCTCCGTCATAGAACGAACAAGATAGATGGAGTTGCCTTCAGCCAATGCAACGTAAGGCACCAGCATATCAGCTAAATGCACGTCCACCGTGGCTCCAGCCTTTAACTCCTTGAAAAGGTTTTCAGCGGCTTCACGACCCACCGCTTCGCTTGGTTTGCGAAGTTCACCAATAGCGTCTCCTCCCAAAAGAGCGCCAGTATCGCTTTTTGCCCATAACACTATGGAGCTTCCTTTCTGAAGAGGATTAGAAACATCATTAACCACTTCTATGTCAGCTTCGAAACCACGAGCTTTAAGATAATCCTTAGCTGCTTTGGCTTGGCGTTCAGCAACCTTTCGCTCTGCTAGGAAAGTGCACACAGAGACTCCGCGCAGTTCCTCTATAGTCCCGTGTTCTTCAAGACGTAGTGGATTCAGTTTCTGGCATGGCTGAACTTCTAGGGAGATTTCTCCCATGCCTTTCGGGTAATAACCATATTTTTGAACAGCTAAATCTACCTTCAAGCCCATTCGTTTAAGCATGGGAAGCAGAACATGCTTCAGATAGTTTATTGTAGGCGCATGGCGAACGTCAGTGCCACCTTTAACCACATGGATACGTACGGCTTTTTTAGCAGAGACACAAATAGGCAAAATAGTCAGCAACAACATAGGTATGCTGCCAGCGGTGCCTATCTCAGCCTCTATCTCGCCACCAACGACTTCGCTGGGTTTAAACCAGAGTTCACGAGACCCCAATGTGGCACCCTTTATTTCAGCATTGCAAAGTTTAGCAGCGGTAAGCGTAGCCTCGAGGTGTTGGGGGCGTAGACCGGGCTGGCGGCGTTTTTTACGGATGTTGTAAAGATGTAGTGGTTCACCTAGAATGCTGGCTAGGGCTATGGATAGGCGTAGGATAGTTCCGCTGCCACTTTTTTGGCTGCCGTCAATTTCCAGCACGCTTAAACCTCTAGAATTGACCTCTCTGTGTCTGGTTTAAAGTTTCTTCTTCGTTAAAATGGAGCATGAAGGACAAAACAAATGAAGGAGCATAATGAAATAGTTATGCGTGGAGGCATAGTGTTTGAGTGAAAAAAAGTTGAGTCAAGAAGAACTGCTACAGCGAATTGATGAGCTTCTCAGCGTTTTGAACATGATTTCTAGGGACCTCACAGATATTACGAAAGCGTTGAGGGAAGCCGCTGCCCCCGCCCATACCGCTGCACCCACTGAAGCACGAACGATTGAGAGTGTTCAGGCATGGTTTCCTAAGAATTTAGAGGAGATGTTAACGTTTGAAGATGTGGGAGACTATATCAGAATAAAGCCGCGTCAATATTTGGGGTCGGAAAATTTTGCGAAAATAGCGTCTATTATTCGTGATAATGGTGGAGAATACATCAGTGCTGGGAAGGAGTCACATTTTCGGGTTCCTAAATGAAAAAGTTTGCAGACCACTTCTACTTCATAAAAAATATTTTATTACATGCTAGTTACATGCTCTGCAAAATCTAACAGAGCTTCATATCGGTCTTTCGCTTTCACAATACCACTTGCCACCAAAACTCCTTCTGTTCCAAGCCTCAGAGCTGCAGCCACATCTTCGCCTTTAGTTAGTCCTGCTCCACAAAGAACAACGACATCGGGGTTTGTTTGTTTAACAACCTTAACAGCATTCGTAACAACCTCTGGCTTAGCCTTAGCCACGGGAATTCCTGTTCCAATTAATTCAGGCGGCTCAACCGCAATCATGTCTGGTTTAAATTCAGCTATCCTTGCACTCACAACAGCGGTATCTGCGCAAACCACTGAAGTTAGATTAACTTCCCGTGCTCTCGCAATAGTTGCCTCAATCTCAGCGAGTTTCAATCGCATTTCCGAATGGTTAATCAACGTTCCTACTGCCCCCGCTTCTTTCACCGATTCAGCGAGAACGTGACCTGTGAAGCTGCCTGGCTTTATTGTATCGATGTGCTGTGCAAAAACTGGAAGGGACACGGTGTCAGCGATTGACTTTATATCAACGAATTGAGGAGCTAAGCCTATGCAAACTTCAGTTTCCAAGCTGACTTTCTCAGCGATTTTAGCGAGTTCTAAGGCTTTGCGCCCAGTGGCTGCAGAGTATGTTTTAAAATTTACGAGAATGAGAGGGATGTGAATCTTGCTCAAATTAAACCTCCGTCTATACCCTTATGGAGTAATAACTAAAATAATTTAGGAACAAAATAAATTCTTAATAATGAACATTTCATAACTAACAACACCCCGAAAGAATAGAGGCTCTGAGTTGCCAGCTGAGTATGAAGAGAAATACTTCTACGGTGTCGGTTCTGGTTATAGGAGAGGCTACACATGGGAAACTGTTGGTCACTTGTTGCGGAGCCATTTCAAAGATGTCATCCTTCACAGTCGATATAAGTCAGGACGCTGGCTTGACGCTGGATGTGCCAAGAGTTTCCTTTTGAAAATAGCGAATCAGCATGGATGGAAGCCTTTTGGATTTGACACCAGCTCTTACGCAGTAGATGAAGCTAAAAAAATGTGTCCAAACGCTAAAATTTTTGTTTCGGATGCACAGAACCCGTTGCCGTTTCCCGACAATTTCTTTGAGGTCATAACAGCGTGTGAATTGGTTGAGCACCTTCCAGAGCCAGATAAATTCTTTAAAGAAGCTTGGAGGTTGCTAAAACATGGCGGTTTACTCTTTGTTACCACGCCAAATGCTTCATCCATATTTAGCTCGAAACTAACTAAAAACTTGTGCAGAGCGATACGAATTAACACACCTTTTCACGATGAAACACATGTATCCTATTTCACTTCTGAATCGATTGAAAGGCTTCTTAAACGATGCGGATTCTCACGAGTTGAGACAAAATATTCTTTAGATTTGTTATGGCGTTGGAGCATCCACATGCCACGCCCCATAGCATGGACTATGCTTACATTTGCTTATCGCTTAAGGTAGGCGGAAAAATTGCGGGTCAGAGCCCATGTTTTCGTGAGCGGAAGAGTTCAAGGCGTTTTTTTCAGAGTTGAAACTCGACGTGAAGCGAATAGAAGAAACGTTAGCGGATGGGTGCGAAATCTACCAGACAGAAGAGTTGAAGCAGTTTTTGAGGGAGAAAAAGATGACGTGGAAAAGCTCATCGAATTTTGCAGAAGAGGTCCTCCAGGCGCTAGAGTAAACCATATTGAAGTTCGATGGGAACGTTACACTGGCGAATTCAAAGATTTTAGAATACGTTACGGATATAGCCGCATACTCTGACACGACTTTATTCTTTGCACAAAGGTTTATTTTGAAGGAAAACTTCAAACTCAAGTCCAAGATGAGTGGTTCATTATGCCTACCATCCTATTAATCAACGATGACGGCGTACAATCCATCGGCTTAGTCACCCTAAAACAGAAACTAGAAAAACTAGGCGAAGTAATCGTTGTTGCTCCAGAAAAAGAGCGAAGCGGCATCGGAAAAGCCCTAACCACCTATGATCACATCAAAGTCAAAGAGACAAAACTCAGCAATGGGTCAAAGGCATATGCCATAACAGGTACGCCCGCTGATGCCTTTCTTCTGGCTGTGAACAAAATTCTGAAACGTTCTCCTGATATGCTTGTGGCTGGAATAAACTTGGGTCCAAACCTTGGGATTGATGATTTTTTGAATTCTGGCACTTTAGGCGCTGCGTTGGAAGCCGCTATCCATAAGATTCCTGCCATAGCAGTTTCTTATTGCGTACGAAAAATTCTGGAAAGGGCATCATGGAAAGATTCTGTTACCCCTGAAGAGTTAGAGGTAACCGCCACTATTGCTCAAAAAGCTGCTGAATACGTGCTGAAGAATGGCATGCCTCCTGATGTGGATATTATTTCGATAAACGTGCCTGAAACCCTCAAGTCAATTGAAGTGGAACTCACTGAGCTATCATATAAGGGGTACCGTGACATCTACACGAAACGGAAGGAAGGATACAAAATTGGAGGATGGGTTCTATCGGGTTACCCTGACGATAAGCCTGGAACAGATATACATGTAATAAAAAAGGAAAATCGCATCTCCATTACGCCCATTAAGGTGAGGTTTCCTCACCCCAAGAAGGCTCTAAAAGACTTTTTGAAAGTCCTTTCAACATAAAAAAGAGATAAATGAAAAATAAGGGGCTTGCTAAAATTCTACACTAGGTGGTCATGAGAGACTTCTTTCAACCACTTCTTTGTAAACGAAACCCCTTTCAGCCAGTTCCTTCAGGAAGAGGTCTCTTTCCTCTTTCGTTAAACCTTCTGGCGGAATAACTCCCTTAGTTTTTATCCGTCCAGAGCCAAGCATATATGTAAAGATAGCACAAGAGGTGCCTACTATGCCTGGGCGCTCCAGAAAGCTTCTTCCATATTTTTTGTATCCCTCGCGAAGAGTCATGGGAGGCTCTGCTGGGAAATATTTATAGGTTGTTTTCTCACCTGCTTTTTCGCCCTTAATTTCTATTACGAAGGCGCTAATTGTTTCAAGAAGCACATCTGCTTCAATTTTCTTAATCAACTCGTCTGTTGTCGGGATAGGTTTAGTTAGTTTAAAGAATAATTTCCGTGGAGCCACTTTAACGCCATTGACCTCTATAGGTTTATCACTGAATAGCCCTAGCTCCATTAAAGCCTTAGCTATAAACAATGCAGGTTGCCAACCAACCTTCATGTTCACTTTCTTAAGTCCCTTAATAAAGTAAGGCAACGTGAAAACTTCTTCATGTATATGATATACAACGGTGCAAGCGCCTACTGGCTCAGGAAAATTATAAACTTCCTCTCCGCCAAACAAAGGAGCAGTTTTCCGTTTTCCATCTTCAAATATTACCGGCGGCTCTATGAAGTCTTGCCACATGGTTTCTGGCGACCAAGTTTCCAAAAACAGTTCTTTTCCTTCATAGACGCGGGTTCCCGGCACTATCTTAGTGGCGCTTCTTATGAGCACTTCTTCCACGCTGTCTAGCTGGTCTGCAGCACGCGCTATGAGTACATTAGAGATGCCGGGAGAAATACCTGTGTTGATAAGAGCGGTTAATCCCGCTTTCTTCCATTTTTCGGTTTGTCCCAGTTGTTCATCGATAACATAGGGAGGACCAGACGCCATGTCTACATAGTTAGCTTTTGATTTAAGAGCAGCTTCCATTATGGGAAGATCGAATCTAGGTACAACAGCGTTTACTATAATGTCAACTCCTTCTGCAGCCTTTAACACTTCATCAATGTTTCCCGCATCGACACGGTAGGGGAAAACTTTTGAACTTTTCAGATTCTTTGCTAGGGTATCCGCTTTTTTCAAGTCTATATCCGCTAGTCTTACTTCGTCAACGTCTGGTTTTTCAATTAAGTATTTAGCGATAGTAGCTCCTTGCTCTCCACATCCTATTATCAATATTTTCATTTTGATCAACGTGTGAGATGTACATCAGCTATTTTTAAGATTTTCCCAGTAGAGTACCAGTAATTATTGAATGCAGATAATTTAACATCTGTAATTTTAAATGCAAATGTCGGTTTAGGTTAATTGTAAGCTTATGACATATGCTGCAAACAAGTTCAAAAGTATAAGGAGAAGACGCCCATATCATATCGCTTTTAAGAAAGATTTCCCATAAAGTTCTCAGTAAATTTATCTATTCTGGTGGCTGCCTTGGCGAGAGTTCTTCTCAAGGATGTAACTAAACGCTTTGGAGAAGTCGTAGCGGTTAATTCATTAAGCTTAGAAGTGAAAGATAAAGAATTTCTTGTTTTGTTGGGTCCGTCTGGTTGTGGAAAGACGACTGTTCTTCGATGCATCGCTGGTCTCGAAACTCCGGATGAGGGAGAAATCTACATTGGAGATAAGCTGGTGAATGACTTGGATCCTAAGGAGAGAGATATAGCCATGGTCTTTCAAAGCTATGCTCTTTATCCTCATATGACTGTTTACGCTAACCTGTCCTTTCCTCTAGAGAATTTGAAGTTTCCAAAGGATGAGATAAAGATTAGGGTTCAGAAAGTTGCCGAGTTGCTGAAGATAGATATGCTTCTTGACAGAAAGCCGAAACAGCTTAGTGGAGGACAGCGGCAAAGAGTGGCTTTAGGCAGAGCTATGGTTAGAGATCCACAGGTCTTCCTTATGGATGAGCCTCTAAGTAACTTGGACGCTAAGTTAAGGGTTTACATGAGAGCTGAACTTAAGAAGCTTCAGAAAGAACTCGGGGTCACAACTATTTATGTTACCCACGACCAGGTTGAAGCCATGACCATGGGCGACAATATTGCTATTTTGAACGAAGGTACTTTACAGCAAACCGGTACACCCGATGAGATTTACTTCCATCCATCCAACGTGTTTGTAGCCGGCTTCATAGGCAGCCCGCCCACCAACTTCTTCGATTGTACCTTGATGAAAGGGATTCCTTACATTCTTGACGTTGGAGAGTTCAAGTATCCTCTACCTGAGCATGTGGCAGAAGCAGCAAAGGAATGTGCCTCCGACGTTTGTATATTGGGTGTGAGACCTCAAGATGTTCTCGTTTATAAGGATGCGAAGAGGAAGAAGGGACTGATAAAAGCTATGCTTGATGTGGTAGAGCCCCTTGGGGATGTGACGATTCTTGACCTCAAAGTTGGAGATTATCTGGTCAAAGCGGTTGTGAGTCCTGACTTTAAAGCTGAGTTAGGAGACGAGCTCTGGATAGAGTTTCCCGCAGATAAAATACACGTCTTCGACAAGAAGACAGGTGTCACGCTGGTGTAACTCTCTAGCCTTTGACCGCTCCTGCTACGATGCCTCTAACATAGTATCTCTGCAGAGCCACATAAATTGCGATTGGTATGAGCATGACTATTATTGAAGCAGCTGATACCACGGTCCAGTCTGGTTGGAGTCTCCCAAGCATGGCTGGTATAGCTTGGGTGGCTAACCTCGATTCGGGGGTTGGTAGAATAAGGACAGTAGCGAAGAAGAAGTCGTTCCAAACCCAAACGAACTGTAGTGCTGTTAGAGAAGCGAGGGCAGGCAGAGTTAATGGTAAGACTATTTTATAGAAGATTTTGAGGTATGAGGCACCATCTATTCTAGCCGCTTCCTCAACCTCCACGGGAAGGACGGAAAAGAAATTTCTGAGGAAGAGAATTTGCCATGGAAGAGCGAAGGCTGTATGTACGAGGATTAAACCTATGTAATTGTTCCATAGACCTATCCTTATCATGGTGTTGAAGATGGGTATGATGACCATTTGCTGAGGAATTGTTTGGAGAAGAACAATTACAAGAAAGAGTATGTCTCTAGTGGGAAACTTGAACCTTGCAAAAGAGTATGCTCCTAGAGCAGCGATAAATATGGGCGTGAAGGTTGAAGGTATGGTTACTAAGAGGGAATTTAGAAGCGCTCTGCTTAGTGGAGCACTTGGATGGTTCCAAGCTTCTATATAGCCTCTAAGCGTTGGGTTGAAAACTTCAAAGTTCCACCAACCATCTAGAATCTCAGGTAAAGGTCTTATCGACGCCATGAACACCCCAAAAAAAGGTATTATCCAAACTAATGAGACAGCAAAAGCGATTACATGAACCAAAATCGTGAACTTCTTTACTTTTTTCAGCCTTTTAACAATGTTTAATCTACTCAACTTTTCACCATCCTATTGACTAGGTAAGCTGCGAACCCAAACGTCATAACGGTTAATAGGGTCGCTATAGCCGAAGCCACGTGAAAGTTAGTAGGTCTATAAACGAAGGCTTGAAGGTACATTATTACAGCCATGACCATGCTGCCCTCTAATGGACCACCTTGCTGTATAACCCAGACTATGTCGAAAATCTTAAGCTCCCACAAGAGCGTCATCGTAACGACAACTATTGTAGCTGGTTTCAGCATGGGAACGGTGATGCGCCAGAAGGTTCGCCAGCGAGATGCTCCATCTATTTTAGCGGATTCAAAGAGCTCCGTAGGGATGCCCTCTAAACCAGCTGAGTAGACTATCATGCTGAAGCCTGTCCAAATCCAAACGCTTCCGAGGATTAGAGAGAGAAGTATGGTATCCGGAAAAGCAGTCCATGTTCTGGCTAAGTGTCCTAGCCCAATAACTCTAAGGAATGCATTCACTATCCCCGCATCATCCTCATAGATAAACCGTAGCAGAACGCCTCCCACTATCATCGGGATAACCACACCCAGAAAGACTGCTGATTTAATTATTGCGCCTCCTTTGACATCCCTCAGGAGCACGGCTAGAAGGAGACCGAAGAAGACAGACAATGGGAGATGTATCATTATCCATATGCCGTTGTGAATTAAGGCACCATAAGGAGGAGGTTTTCCCTCAATGAGGTTCTTGGGGTTCCAGAAGCTCTTATCACTAAAAACCTTTGCATAGTTGTCAAATCCAACAAATTTACCTTCTTGATTTAAGAAGCTTATGTAAACGGTGTTCACTACAGGGAAAAGAACGAAAATCACCAACAGAAAAAGAGAAGGAATAAGAAAAAGAAAGGGAAAGATTTGGCGGCGCATTATCGTTAGTTCTCCCTCTGCCTAGAAGGGAGGAGGCGCCCAATCGTCTTGCAGAGCCTGAAGCAGCGTATCTAAATCTGTGGTCGGGGCAACCCAGAGACCTTTCAGCTGATCCCAGAAGGTAGTCTGGAAAGGCGGTCCTATAGCATCATCGAGGTCTGGAACAATAGTTACAGTTCTCATGAACTCTAGCACCGATAGGTCTATTGGACTGTAAGCCGTGTCAGGGACATCACTGTTAGCCGCTAGAAAACCGCCAAGGCCAACCATGATTTCTTGAGCCTCTGCACCTGCCAAGAATTCCATGAGCTGCCGTGCTTCAACTGGGTGCTTCGTAAGCGCTGGCATAATTGCGTAGTCAACGGCGCCAGTTGCGCCATCCGTTCCAGGGAAGGGGAAGAAGGCTACATCATCTAGGTTTTCACTAAAAGGCTCAAAGGCTGTTATGAAGCTGCCTTGGAAGTATATGCCGTAGGTTCCGTCCCAAACCCTAGCTACTTGAAGGTCGAAATCATCGGGAACGCTAAAGTAACCCGCTTGTAGCAGTGACACCAACTCTACGAAAACATCTTTGACCGTAGTGCTATTGAACTGCTCATCGCCAAATATTAAGTCCAGCTGCAGTTGATATCCGCCTAAACCGATGATAAAGGCTTCTGTTGTATCGGAAAGGGGCCATCCAACACCGTTTCCACTGGCGATAGCAGCTTCGACGCCTTCTATCTGTGAGATGTTGGCTAACAAAGTCTTAAATTCATTATAGGTTGTGGGAACAGTTAAGCCATTGTTTGTGAAGAAGGACTTTCTGTACCAAAAGCCGGGTTTGCCAGACACTTTGAAGGGTATACCATAAATTTCGTTACCCGTAGTCACAACATCAAGGTAGGTTTCTGGAAACTTTGTGGCATCTATCATGTCAGTTACACTTGTAAGGTGGCCGTCTCCTGCTAGGCTCAAGATCCAAGAAGGCCATGGCGCTATTATTACATCTGCAATAGTGACTCCTGCCCGAAGTTGTGTTGGTACTGTTATCAAGAGTTCCTGAGTTGAGTACCCTATGTGTCTAACAGTGATTCCAGTGTTATTTGTGAATCTTTCTAAGGCTTCCTTAAAATTTGCTTCTTCTGCACCACTCCACAAGCTGAAGACGGTTAGTGTTGGCTTTTCTCTGGGTGCTTGTAGAGTTAGGTACCATCCTACTCCCATTGCTGCTATTATTATGATGAGAATCGCGACTATTGCCATCCACACAGTTTGCGATATAGCTTTGCTTTTTTTCATAAATACTTTCCACCTGTACAGAGTTAAGTACCCGTCTTAATTATATATAACTTTAGGAACACCATGGAATTTGATTCTTA
>QMYO01000014.1 GCA_003662715.1 Candidatus Bathyarchaeota archaeon
CACAGCGTTCAGTCCAACCCGATACTTTCGATAGGTTAGGGCGATGTCAGAGAATATTGTTTTACGTATTTCAGGGTCAAGAAACTCATGAGCCTCCTCAAGGGTTATCAGAAGAGTTGGAAGCTTTTTCCATTCCTCAAAATTGTTTTCCCACATTCGCTTATAATGATATGCAACATTGGATGCTGTTAGACAGGTGATGTTTTGTTGCTCTTCAGAACTTATACCCGATATGTCGATGAGGCAGGTTATTCCTTTGCTAACGTTTTGGATTACATCATCAATGAAGTTGTAGTCGGAAGCAGGAAAGAGATTTGGCGGAAGGTCAGAAAGCTTGCTCATCAGAGCCTCAATAACGCTTTTTGCTTTATAATTGATGAGTTTGCCAACTCCTACATATCCTTCGGCGCCATAAGCTTCAAGCGACTTCTCTATCCAGGTACTGCCTAAGTTCTCGTACAGTCTGTTAGCAACTCTTATCTGGGGCTTACCTATTTCAGGGAAAATCGTTCGCAATCTCCCCGGATGAAGAGTGTGCAAGCCTATACATAACTTGCCTTCCCTAGCTGAATAGTAGCGGACCTTGGTATGGAAAAGCGGGTGGTCTCGTAGACCCTTCTGAGGCTCTATGCCTTTCCCTGTCAACAACTGACCAGCAAAGTCGAAAATAAGAGCGACAGTTTTAGGACTATAATCTATAATACGAGCGTTTAAGATAAGTTCTGTATTTGTCTTTCCTGACCCCGTCATTCCAAACATACCCATCATAAGAGGAATAGCTTCAACACTTATGCCCACAGAGCTAAGCAGCTGCTCACCGGAACGCAAGCGGCCTATCTCTAGGTCTCCAGTAAGCCTTAGAGCAGAAGAATCCTCTTTTCCAGTTGTATACACCTTGTCTCTATAATCAGGATTGAACGTTGGAGAACGAGTCTTGCCATCTCTCTTTTCTAGAAATAGAACAGCCTCTACCTGCCTATAGCTGGAATAGGGGCCAAAAGACTCTTTTCCTTCTGCTTCGCGAAGTTGCTCATGCATATCTAGGGTTGATGAACTTCTAGCATCTACAATACGCGCATAGAAGCTTCTATCACCAGAATCTATTCTGACTATTTGCCCGAAGGATAAATTGACTCCTTCATTGACAAAGAAGAAAACTTGGTCTTTACGCACCTCACGTATGAACCCCACTGGCTCAGACACGTTCAATCCACTCCCATTCAAATGCATGTCTTACTCCGTGAAGTTCATCGGGGAAGCTACATGAAAGCTCTTCCATATGGATTTTGTCTAGTAAGCCGGCGCTAGCTAACATTTCTTCAATTTGATCATGATAGTGAAGAAGCTTTGAGTCAGACGGGGTGGAAAAATCATGAGCAAGCCAAAGAGCAATTGGATATCCAAGACATCTTGGATCTTCCGAGATGGAAGTGAGTGGAGAAAGCAGTTCGTCGATTTCATAATTAGCCAGATAATCCATTATGTCACACCGAAAAATGCGCGGGCTTTCTTCACATAACTTTACAATGGATACATCACCATACAAACTTTGATCTTTGTTTGCTTTTCTAATGGGATGATAAACCCACATCCCATAAGGTGAAAGCATGGTCGTAGTAGCGACAAAGTCCCTACCTTTTTCATCATGAAGCAACGGAGAATTTTTGCTTATGGCCAAAAGACGGATTTCCTCTTTTTTGCATTCCTCATATAGTGACACGCGAAATTTCCTTTCCCCACCAAAGTAGCCTCCACCATCTAATAAGAAGTATTTACTACGACCATGGGTATGGTCGTAGTAAGATATCGGAATTCTTCCACGTAGAATATTTAGAGCCATTTGACTTTCCAGTTCAATTCTGAAATCCTTTAAGAAATTACTACGACCATACGCATCTCCAATTACTGTGCATAATCTTTCTTCGTAGCCCCAGTCTACATTGCGTTCCTCTACAGAAGCATATGCTGCTCGCATGAGGTAGATGCCCCAGTTGTTTGCTCTTTTCAGGGTTCTCGTCGAGCAGTCTACGGCTAGAAAGTGTACATTACAATTTTTCATTCTTTTCAGAGGTTTTATTCTAGATTTTTCGGGTTTAACCGCTATTACGGGTTCTTTTCTAACTTCTGGACACCCAACTACTCGTCCTTTATCTATGTATTCGCTTAGTTTTTTCTTCATTTCAGCTAAATCTTCTAGGATTTTGTCGTTCATTAGGTGCTCTCCTTTCACAAGAACCTAGTAAGTAATCTATAGCTCATTTCTTGGAATTTCGCTTACTTATTACTTTTGACAAAACTTAACGCATGCCTTGCTGTCTTAGTCATCATCCTATAACGTCGACGGTTAGATGCTCCGCCCTTAGCTAGAACTCCGTGGTCAGCCATCCGAGATAAATAGGTTGAGACCGTGCTTAGGCTAATGGGTTGTTTAAATTCTTCCTCATATGCGGATTGTATATCTCTGGAGGTAAACCACATGATGGGGAAGTATTTCTCAACGATCCGACGGACCATGTCAAACTTAGAGCGTTTAGAAGCAGTGTTCACCCATTCGGGATTTTCCTCTTCAGGTATGCCCCCAAGCAATTCAACAATATCTAACAAGCGAATGGCTTTTTCCCTTGTCACATGTCCTTCAAAGGTCACGATATAACGATTCCCGCTTCCATCAAAGACCTCCACTCGCATTTTCCTAGCTGGCATCCAGAACACCTTTCCGTCAAACCGTTAACAGTTAACATTCACAAGTTATAGAGATTGTGGTGAGAATCAGAAAAAAGAAACGTTGAAAACATGCTTTAAAACAATAAAGAAGCAAAAATTACACGTTTTTTGTTTCACAAAGTTCACAGATGAGTAGGTTAGCTAAATATAGGAAGAAGACAGAATATTCTCGGTTCTCCAGTAGAAGTCAAGGGGTCGTCTCTCTACTCTATTTAGGACATAAAAAAGTTAATTTTTGAAGAAGGGTTATGTTAAACGAATCATTAGATAGTTAATTTCTCATTTGTTCACAAAAAAGTTAACTTTAAAAAGAAGGACGTTCAGGCTTAAGATGTTTTTCAACTATTTGGACAAAGACATGAAAAAGCAAGTTTCAGAAGGGGGTTGATAACTGTTTGATATTAATGGGATTTTCGAAAGATCGCCTCCACCCCATGGTTTCCACTGGAATAATGTGATTGATTAGAAAAGTTGTTGTGTTGACTCTTAACAAAAAATTCTATAAAATGCTCAAGTTTACTCTACAAAAATAATTAAATAAATATAACCTAACTAACCAGCAGACGGCTCTTTCTTCGAAAGAAGAAAATATCTACATCTTCTTTATAGACGGCTCCAAAGGAAATATAGGGGTCTGAGGGACTAGTAATCTCTTAATTCTTAAATTTTTGTTTAACACAAACCCACTTAACTTTATTAAAAAACACCATTTCCTCTTCTTGATACTCTTCTTTTATTGCACTTTAGATTTTTATGGATTAACGTTTACTTTTTTGTAGGAGAGTTTTTATCTGTCGAGCTGAAGTTGAGGCTTCTCATGTATTTTACTGGTGGAGATGTTTCATGAAAGAATATACCATGTTAGATGACGTCTTTGAACGCTTCTTAGAGGGCACTAATATCTTCAAGGATAGAGAAGTGCTACGGCATGATTATGTTCCCGACAAACTTCCTCATCGTGAGAAGCAGATTTGTTATCTAGGCGAAATCGTTGCGCCCGCTTTAAAAGGCGCTCGATGCTCGAACATTTTCGTCTATGGAAAAACAGGCACTGGAAAAACGGCTGTCATAAAATATGTACTTAGTAAACTCTTAGGCAAGGCACGTGAGTTTGGAGCGCCGATCAAAGTTTGTTATGTGAACTGTAGGTTGGCAGGCACGGAATACAGAGTTTACTCAAGCCTATGTGGCGCTATAGGTGTAAATGTGCCATTTACTGGTCTTGCGGTGGGAGAGGTCTTTGATCGGCTTAAGGCTGGTTTGGATTCAGAGAAACTTCTTTTCATTGTTGTGCTTGATGAGATTGATGCGCTTATAAAGGCTCGAGGCGATGCGTTGCTTTATGAATTAACGAGGATAAATGAAGCCCTTAATGGCAGTAGGACTTCGATTGTGGGAATCTCCAACGACCTTCAATTCAAAGAGTTTCTTGATCCTCGAGTTTTAAGCTCCTTAAGTGAGGAGGAGATAGTTTTCAGACCATATGATGCCGCGGAGCTTCGGGATATTCTTTGGGATCGGGCTCAAATGGCTTTTCATGAAGGTGTAGTGCTTAGTGGCGCTGTAAGTTTATGTGCAGCATTGGCAGCAGCAGAACATGGTGATGCTCGCAGAGCCTTAGACCTCCTTCGTGTTGCGGGTGAGCTGGCGGAGCGTGAGGGTTCTGAACATATTGATGAGGAGCATATAAGGCTGGCTGAAAAAAGGATTGAGCATGACCGCGTCGTGGAAGCTTTAAGGAATCTTCCCCCTCATCCAAAATTTGTTTTGTGTAGCGTTTACCTGCTGGGAAAGGCGAAGGTTAATTGCGCCATCACTGGTGACATATACGCGGTTTATTCTGAACTCTGTGATGAGGCAGGGCTTGCCCCTCTAACTCAGAGACGTGTTAGCGGTTTGATTAACGAGTTAGATGTGATTGGATTATTGAACTCTCGGGTTGTTAGTATGGGGCGATATGGACGTACGAAAAAAATTCGTTTAAGCATAGCGCGTAGTCTTATTAGGAAAGTGTTTACTAGCGATGATAGGCTTAGGCGTCTGATCAGCTATGAGCCCAAATGTTTGGCGGGAATTTCGCGTAGTCGGAGTTGAAGACGGAAGCTTCTGCAGAGAATCTCTAAACTATAATACTGACGAAACGCTGCTTGTTTGCATTTTATTTCGAAGAAACTGGATAGAAAGCTTTCAAGCAGATACTATAAAAGTGGATGGTTTAGACGCTTCCAACAAACTCATTACAATGCTTCATCAATGGGTTTTTGACGCTGTTATGCTGGCAGGAATTTCTTTCGCAGGCTTCAACTTAGTGGACCCAACGCTAGTTTTTGAAGAATTCCATAAACCCGTTATTGTGATATCGCGAACAAAACCAGATAATATTGCTGTGAAAAACGCTTTACTTCAACATTTTGAAGATTGGCGAATTCGTTGGAGCATCTTTGAGAAACTCGGTCCCGTGTATTCTATTGTTTCGATACCCAACGAGCCGCCGCTATACGTGGAAGTTGTGGGCACTACACCAAATTGGGCGACAAAATTAATCCGCGCTTCTGCTATCTGTTGCAGAGTCCCAGAGTCTATACGAGTTGCTAGACTCGTTGCAAGGGGGCTTACGCGTAAGCCGTCGTAAAGGAGATAGGCGTAACCCTTAGTGTTTGAAGATTCACTATTGGAACTATTCCTGGAGTGGGCTCTAGCCCCATTTTCCTTTGATATTGGGTTTGATTTTGCCAAGCGCCTGAGTTTACCATGAGGATTCCTCGGTATGCATTATACCCCAGTACATGCACGTGTCCAGCGTGAAAGACGTCAGGCACTCTTTCTATGACCATGAAGTCTCGCTTTTCCGGGGCTATAGGAGTCCTTTGTCCGTAGGTAGGCGCTAAATGCCTACTTTGCAAAAGAAGCTTCATAGCTTTGTCAGGTGTGTGAAAACTCACGTTTGGAGCAGCAGCTATAATGTCGTCTAGACTGCGTCCATGGTATAAAAGTAATTCCACGCCGTGGAGGCTAATCGCACATGGGTCCCCGAGAGAGAGTACTTTTCTAGCTTCATGTATTGGCTCAGCGTAATCTTTGGGTATGGCGGGTTGCGGCAATGCCTTTCTTGATGCATCGTGGTTTCCAGGCATGATTATTAACTCAATGTAGTTTGGGATTTGTTCTATTAATTCTGCTACTGCTTGGTATTGTTTATAGATACTTTTTATTGTCAATTCCTTTATCTGTTCCGGATATACACCTACTCCGTCAACAAGGTCGCCAGCGATAATCACATATTTAACATGGCTTGCTGTTTCTCTTAATTGTTTGTTTCCAAACTTTCCATTTAGCCAAGACAAGAATCGCTGAAACGCCTCTTGCATAAACATCTTGCTTCCAACATGCAAATCTGAAATGAGTGCCGCATAAACTGGTATTGAAGCCTTGTTCGGAGCTTTTTTAGGCACATCAGGAAGAAAGAAGTCTTCAGCGATGAGCAAGTCATTTCTTCCCTTAATGACGCTTATACATACAACTTGGTCCAACAATAATGTTTGGGCTTTTCCCATGACTTCTGAAGGCACAAATATCGTGGCACTGGCTTCTAGGTCCTCGATTGTTAAGAAAATTTTTTGGTTGCGTTCTCGCTTCTCAGTGATCATTCCGATAATCTTAAATTTCGAGTTGACTGGAGCTTTAAGCGCTTCTGATATAGATGTTGCGTTTTTTGTGTCCATTCTTCTTCTCAAAATTTTTCGTATTCTTTTGAAGCGATCTTGAAAATATTCGAGGTATTCTTCCATAGACCCTGTTGTGCATATTTTGTCGGTGGGGTCTTCCATCACTTTTATCTCTGCCTCTATGTCTTTTGCGTATGCACGGAAAACAGTTTTTTTCGCTTCGATGATGGGAGGAGGCAGGGGCTGTTTTACTTCTTTTTTTTCAGGGAAAGCTTCTTTCATTATGTTTTCCAGAAAGCTTCTGTTGATGAACAACGGTTTTTCAGAGAGCGCCTCAACTCTCTTGACGGCTTCCTCCATTAGCTTGATGGGGTCTTCTGTTTGAGACATCATTTCTAAAAAATCGAAAGCGTCTTTTTCCAGCTGGTAGCCAGCCGTTATTGCAAAGGAAACAGCTCTTTGAATCCTCTCGTTCATAGTTGTAGCTTCCTCCAGTCTCTCTTTGATGGAACGATAATATACCCTTCTTTCTCGTCTCCTATCAATTCTGTTTTTCCCTCTATGTAAAGATGTCCTGTTAACGCTGCTGTTACAGCGTCAATTTCGTGAGGCGTCAAAGCATGTGTTTTCCAGTCTCCATCTAAACCCATTTGTAGGAAGATTGTTTGAATTTTTTCCCAGTCTTTTGTTGGCATTTTTAGTGCTTTGCGAGTGGATGTTGGATGAACTTCGATAACTTTGAAACCTTTTCTTCTGAGTTCTTTAACTATTCTTATTGCTCGTAGTGTTAGTTTTTCCATAGCTGGAAACTGTGGTGGGAAAACGGGATATCCCTGCTTCTGCATTTCTTTGTCAGCCTTTCTCATAACAGCTTTTTTTGGCATGCTTAAGGGAGCATCTATTGCGATGATTTTTGGGTCACAATTTATTGTATGGTTTAAAATTTCTTCATCATGATATAGGTGGCAGGTGAATATGGTTTTGTTTCTCAACATAGCCCAGCCAGTTGGGTTTGTCGCTTTCCCTGCCAAGTCTATTCCTACAATAATGTTTTTTGGCATTTCCTCCGTTGCCTACCTAATTCTAAGAATCTATATTCTTATTTAGACGAGTACATATTTCTATTGAGGGCTTCATATGGAGCTTCGAAAAGTTCAGAGAACGAGTAGCGGAACGTTCTTTGTTTGTTTACCTAAAGAATGGGCTGAGCGAAGCGGGATTGACCGTGGCTCTGTCATTTCTGTCTTAGAGACGGATAATGGGCGCCTAATAATTGATGCAAAATATGATGTTGAACCCGGTCCGCGGACTGCAGTGATTAAGTCGACTTCTCATCTTGACCGTGAAATAATTGAAAAATATCTGTTAGGCTATGACATCATTCAAGTAGAGGCGAAGGAAAAGATAAGTCTAAGTGATCGTGAGCGGGTTAAGCAAACGTCAAGTCGATTAGTCGGTTTAGAAATCATTGAGGAAGACTATTCTAAGATCGTTATGCAATGTCTCTTAGAGCCCTCTGCCTTTCCACCTGAAAGGATTCTTCGACGGGAATACTCTATTGCTTCAGGTATGCATCGAGACGCCGTAACCGCTCTAATTGAAGGCGACATACATCTAGCCAAGAACGTTATTGCGAGAGATAACGAGGTTGATCGATTGTATTTTCTTTTGGTAAGAATCCTTAGAACAGTTATTCAAAATCCTAGGTTGAGTGAAAAATTAGGAATTCTTCCCATCGACTGTCTAGACTATCGCTTAGCAGCGAGCTTGGTTGAATCTATTGGCGACCGGTCTGTTCAGATTGCTGAAAAGTCTGTTCAGTTAGGAGACGCAAAAATTGCAGAAGAACTTTCACAACTCATTCAGAAACTTCATGGAGTTGTGTATACGTCACATGAAAATGCTTTGAAGGCAATGTTTACTCGTGATGTTGCATTGGCGCAGTCAGTGAGTGACGAGCGAGAAAAGGTGGCAGCATTGATTCAAGAGGTGGAAAAGACTGTGCGCAGCCAGCCAGTTGAGTTTGCTCCTTGTATTCTTGCTGTTATTTCCTCGATGAGTCGAATTTACGATCACAGCGTGGATATTGCTGATTTGGTTATGCCTAAGCCTGTTTGATTTCTTCTTTCTCTTTATCTAACTTTCAACATTCTAGATGGGCAAGGCTGATGAAAGCACTTTTATAAATGGCAACGGTTTAAACCAAGCTTGAGGTGCCGGGGTGGCAGAGTGGTAATGCGCTGGCCTCGAGATGTATGAACGGGGAACCAGAAGAGTAAGCCAGTGGGTCTTTGACCCTCAGGGGTTCAAATCCTCTCCCCGGCGCCAATCGGAAGGACGGTTTAAGAGCTGAAGCGATGCCATAAAGACGATAATAAGCTTTTATGAGGAAAGGGAAAAAGTATATGATGATTTCTCAAAAATGTTCTAAATCGCGTTGTCTCTAACTAATGTTTAATCTAATTTCTAGTGTCAATCTTGCTTTTTCTGAGGGACTTCCTTTTCAACTGGGTGCCGCAGACTTCGCAGACTTTAAGCTTATAGTCCGAAGGATACTTTCGGTGGCATGCGGGGCAGTAGAGAATCCAGTGCAACCGAAAGCGTATGCCAAAAGTCATGAGCGGCGCAAACTTCAATCCTATCTGGTTAGCCACGTTCTGGATGGAATAGTCATCTGTGACAATAAGTGGGTCATGGCTTGTGTTCTTTAGCTCGATGGCTAAAGCCAACACTTGTATGTCTACGTCTGAGAGAAAGAGTACGTCGCCTACGGTTTTAGATGCCTCCTTAACTTTGGCTAAAAAGGTGGCACTTGGCATCTTGACCTTTAACTTTTTGCTCTCTACTGCTGTGTTGAATCGCATCCAAGCCAGTGAGTTTGGAAATAGTTCATCCTTTACCGTGGGCACGGAGTATTGTTCCTCATTAACTGAGAATGGGTCAAAACCAGCAATAAACGCGCAAGTGTCCAATATGATGATTCGCTTCTTCAATGTCAGAATCTTTCGCCTCTGGAAAAAAGAAGTCTCCCTTTCAAACGATGATAAAAATCGCCATCAAATCGAACAAAAGAAGACTTATACTCAGACTTTCTAATCCTCAATCGCTTTTCGCTTATTCCCATCTGCATCTGGTAATGTCCATCTACGACCACCACCGCCTTCTCTGGCTTAAGTAACTCAATGCTTACAGTGGACTTTGCGGAGAAAACAATGGGATGAAACACGGTGAGCGGACAAATTGGAGTTAAAACGAAAGCGTCAATCTTAGGGTCTAATACTGGACCCCCACCTGATAAGGAATAGCCAGTTGAGCCAACCTGAGACGCCACAACAATGCCATCTGATTGACATTCAGCTACAGCCACGTTATCTCTCCATATCCTTGTGTGTAAAAGCTTGGCTGGAACATGTGATGTGATGAAAACTTCGTTTAACGCGTCGGGCAACCTTATCTCCCCCATATAGGAGGACAGCTTCATGCATTGTTCAAGAACAAAATCTCCTTTCAAACATTTGTCCACGGCTTCTAACGCTTCGGCTGGTGTTACCTCTGTTAGAAAACCGCGCATACCCATGTTGACAGCGAGGATTGGAGGCTCAGGTTTAGGAATCGCGAGGCCTGTTCTCAGAATGGTGCCATCACCGCCTATTGTGATGATTAAATCCACTTTCATTTCTTCCAGCCGCAAAGCAGCAGCCGTCTTCTTGATGTATTTTGCTAAACTTGGTTCGAGAAAGACGGATAGTCCCTTGCCTTCTAAATGGGTCATCAATTTTTTTGCGAGTTTCAATGCTTCTTTCTCGTCAACACGTGCAACTAACCCCACAACTTTAAACAACACGAACACCGCATATCCTTATAGCGATAACTTAATTAAAATATGGATTACTGTTGTAAAAGCGTATATGGGAAGGCGAAGGAAAAATGAGCAAGCCAGTGGAGTTAGGCACATTAAAAGTTGGCAGCTACGTGATTGTGGATGACGAGCCCTGCCGCATTATGAGTTACACAAAATCTAAGCCGGGAAAACATGGCTCTGCAAAGGCTCGAGTCGTTGCCATCGGCGTTTTTGATGGAGCAAAAAGAAGTTTTGTAAAGCCAGTGAGTGCACAAGTTGAAGTACCCATTATTGAGAAGAGAAGCGGCCAAGTCATATCGCTGTTGCCCGCCGCCGTTCAAGTAATGGACTTAGAGACATATGAGATGCTTGAAGCTCCAATTCCTGAAGAGGAAGAGTTAAAATCGAAACTTGCTTCTGGCGTCGAAGTGGAATACTGGCGCATTCTCGGTAAAGTAAAAATAATGCGAACAAAAGGTTAGTCATCAATTAGAATGCTTCACTTATTGATTTAAAATAAAAAGAGTCATCTATGTTAATATACCCTGTAAACCGCAAGGTGAACATCTTGAAACATGTGAAACAGATTAAACTACAGTCAGGAATGAGCGTAGCCCACCTAATCGATGAGATGAGTGCATGCGGTGTGCTCGGTGCTGGAAGGATAGGAAAAGCAGCCGAATTATTGGCTGAAATGTTTGGCGACCCGGATTACACGGTGTTCTTAACTATTGCTGGACCACTTGTTCCCGCTGGTCTCAGAACCGTCATAAAGGATTTAATTGATAAGGAATATGTGAATGTGCTGGTTACCACTGGAGCTAACATGGTGCACGATATGGTGGAGGCGTTAGGTTACCATCACATGCAAGGCACTTTTATGGCTGAAGATGAGAAGCTTAAGGAAGAAGACATTGGCAGAATCGGTGATATTTATGTTGAACAAAAAGTGTTTAGGCACCTAGAAAAATGGATATATAAAATACTGGAGGAAATTCCCGAAGAAAAAAGGCGACGTACATCCGTGGCAGAGCTTCTGTATACGATTGGGAAACAAATTGAAGATTCAGAATCGATACTGGCGACGGCTGCGAGAAAGAACGTTCCCATCATATGTCCAGCCTTTGTGGATTGTATAGCTGGCTTCCACCTTTGGATGTTTGGGCAAGACAAGACGCTGCATATTGACCCTCTTTTAGACACATCTGCAATTATGGATAAGGTGTTTGAAGCCAAGAAAGTAGGCATAATCATCCTAGGAGGCGGGTTTCCAAAGCATTTTGCGTTGTTTGCAAACACGTTTCGTGAAGGCGTTGACTGTGCCATTCAGATAACTATGGATAGACCTGAGCCAGGTGGATTAAGCGGGGCTCCCTTGGAGGAGGCTATTAGCTGGAGCAAGGTAAAACCTGAGGGTAAGGCTGTAACCGTTATCTGTGATGTAACCATAGCCTTTCCTCTCATAGTTGCAGCGGCTTTAGAAAAGATTCATTAGGAAGTCTAGAAAGAATTTTTGTTGAAGCTGATGATGCAAGAAGAGCCGTCGGATTTATGAAGACTTCCCTTTATGAACGCTGAAGCTTCACTCAATCTTAATCTCGTAGCCTTTCTTCCTCGGCAGACGCACTTCCAGAACGCCCCGCTTAAAGTCAATTTTCATTTGCTCCATATCAACTGGCACTGGAATACGAACTTGACAACGGAACGAGGAGAACTCGCCTCTTCGATGCGTGATGCCGAAATCGTCAAACCGCAACTTATGCTTCATCTTAGCTCTAATCTCGATAGAGTCTTCACTTAACGCCTCAACCTTTATGCTTTTAGGGTCTGTGTTGGGAAGGTCTGCGGTGACTATTGCCTCGTCAACAGTGATGAAAACGTTGCACAGCGGCTCGAGACAGCGGGTTCCAATATCCCAGCTAGGACGTTCAGCGATTACGGATTCAATCATCTCTTCAGCCCACGCTCTGAAACCTTCCATATACTCATCCATAACCTCAAAAATTGAACGTCTTCTTCGTCTACTCATTATAGTTCACTCCCTCCTAAACATACAGTGGAAGGTCATATTCCTGCGTCTTCTTCATGCGAGTCATTTCTTGCTGAGTCCGCCTCATGATATCTCTCGCCTTCAGTCGAATTTCTTCTCCCTGAGCGAGTAGTTTAGAGATATCTACCTTTATCTCAGCAATTTTAGTCAGCTCCTTGATCACCATGGCTGCTGCTTCCGGATCAGGATAGTTGTAAAAAGATTGAGCCATGAGGACTATGGCTGGAATGTTTTTTTCGGCGCAGTAGCGCATGGTAAGCGCTTGAGGACCAACCATGTATCCGCCTTTCAGTATGTTTAGCCCTTTTTCGCTTAACGTGTCAAGGAGGTTTTTGGTGGAAGCAGCAACAAAAACTTTGGGTTCTGTAATGGCTTGTCTATTTTCTACGGGTATTCCCCCCATTGACACCACCATTTTGATGTTTTTTGATTGTACCCAATCGATAAGCGTTCTCATGATGGTGTGGAGGGATGTTGCGGGAACCGCTGTTTCTGAAATGATGGTGATGATATTGTTTTTTCCATACATTCTGAGAGGAGCATGGGGAAGTCCATCATGTAACACGACTACTGGAGGAAGAAGGTCTGAATCTATGTATGCTATTTCCTCTAAATCTAATTCAGACGTTATGTAGGAAGTTGCGATGAGTCCGACTAGTCCTACGTCAGGGAGTCCTTGAAGCATTATGGCTTCTGAAGGTATAGGCTTCTTCTCCACTATTCTAGCAAGTTCAGGCAAGATTTGTTCCTCTATATCTAAGTTCTCGTTAACTGGGATAAAAAGAGTTATGGTAAATGAACAATTCAACCATTCAGTTTTTGAAAGAGTTAAATTCTATTTATCGAAGAAAATGGGAAACTAACGAGGAAAAATCGGATTGCCTAGAATTCGTAGAAAAACAAACATAAAATATATGGAACTTTTAAATCAAACCAGTTCAGTTTAATTTTGGAGAATGGTCATGTCTTTGGAACGTCTCGGCTCCTCCCTCTACGAAGCTTTAAGAAAGGTTTTTCGAGCTCCAGTTGTGGATGAAGAAACCGTTAAGCAGTTAGCCCGAGACATTCAACGGGCATTGTTGCTGGCAGACGTTAATGTAAAGCTAGTTCTTGAAATCTCCAAACGAATAGAAGATAGAGC
>QMYO01000015.1 GCA_003662715.1 Candidatus Bathyarchaeota archaeon
AAAAATACTGAAAATAATAAATGAAGCATTTGGTGACGGCGTTGAAATTCGCTTTACTGATGAAATCCCAATTAGAGGGTGCATCATTGACTCTGAAATTGGAGGAAAAGCTTTGTTTCTAGTTGAAGACCCAGGAGTTGCATTCTTTCTACGCGAGGCAGCGATTACGTCTCATCAAAGTGTTGTTAAAGGGCTTGCTTTAATGTACAGTTTGCTGTGGGAACACAAGGCAAAAAGGCTTTAGCGGTTTGTCAGAGGATTGTGGTTGAGGAATAGAAGATTATTTACTACTTAATAATAGTAAAATTTAAATCCCCCCATCACGTTTTAATAGCAGACATTACCCATGAAAACAGAATGCAAAAGCTCACGGAGAACACAAAAATGAAACTAAGTAAGAAAGAAGTAGACGAGCTTGCGGAAAAATTTGAAAACAAAGAGCCTCAGGAAGTACTTAAGTGGGCTTTAGATACATTTCATCCAAAAATATCCCTCGCCTCAAGTTTTAGCGCAGAAGACAACGTCCTAGTTGATATGCTTTCAAAGATAAATCCAAAGTTCAGAGTGTTTACGCTTGACACGGGTAGGCTTAACCAAGAAACATACGATGTAATTGACAAAATAAGAACAAAATACAATATCCAGATAGAAGTCTACTACCCAAACACAGAAAGAGTTGAAAAAATGGTTTTTCAACATGGCATGAACCTGTTTTACGACAGCGTTGATTACCGTAGACTCTGTTGCAGAATAAGAAAAGTGGAGCCTTTAATGAGAGCGCTTAGCGGCTTAGACGCTTGGATTACAGGACTAAGAAGAGCTCAAAGCGTTACAAGGACAGATATCAAGAAAATCGAAATTGATGAAGCCCATGGAAACATAGTGAAGGTAAACCCGATAGCTGACTGGTCTAAAGAGCAGGTGTGGGATTACATCAAGAAAAACGATGTGCCCTACAACGTTTTGTACGATAAAGGATACGCCAGCATCGGCTGTGAACCTTGCACTAGAGCCATTAAAGCTGGAGAAGACATCAGAGCTGGACGATGGTGGTGGGAATCACCGGAAACAAAAGAATGCGGGCTACACGTTCATAAAAAGAAGTGAACCCCCTTTGCTCCCTCATGGCAACAAACTGGTTAACAGAGTATTCACCAACAAACCTTTTACGACAAATGAGCTGCCAACAATTAAAGTAGATAGGACAACAATTCTGGATGCAGAAAAAATTGCGATTGGAGCCTTCAGCCCTTTAGAAGGCTTCATGTGTAGAGAAGATTACTTAAGCGTGATTTATCAGGAAAGGCTAGCAAACGATGTTGCTTGGACGATACCGATTATACTTGCTCCGTCAGGAAAAGAGAATTTGAAGATTGTAAGAGAATTAAGAGAAGGAGATGACATAGCTCTAGAATACAACGGCGAATCTTACGCTATTATGTATTTGGAAGAAAAATTTAGATATAACAAGAAAGAGCTGGCGATTCAAGTTTATAGTACAACGGATAGCGACCATCCGAATGTTAATGACATCTATAACCTAGGGGAAGTGATGCTTGGAGGCAAAATTGACCTTATTAAAAGAGTTTCACAGGAATCTACGCCTTTGGAAACGCGGGAAACATTCAAGAAACGCTATTGGAAAACCATTGCTGGCTACCAAACGAGAAATCCTCCCCATATGGTTCATGAGTATCTTCAAAGGAACGTCATGGAAAAAGTGGATGGCTTGTTAATTCATCCAGTTATAGGAAAGTTGAAATCAGATGACTTCCCGCCTGAGGCAATCATTGAGTCTTATAGATTTCTCATAGACAATTACTATCCTAAAAACCGTGTTTATTTGGATACCCTTTCAATAGGCATGAGATATGCAGGACCAAAAGCAGCTATTTTCCTCGCAATCATAAGAAAAAACTATGGATGCACGCATTTTGTAATTGGTAGAGATATGGCGGGAATTAAAGGTTTATATGAACCTTATAGGGCACATGAAATGTTCGATGAAATGGACTTGGGAATAGAACCAATCAAATTTAAAGAAGCCTTCTACTGCAAACGTTGCGACCTGATAGTCACAACTCGAACTTGTGGGCATGACAATGATAATCATGTGAGCATGAGTATGACAAAACTTAGAGAAATCATTAGGAAGGGCGTTATGCCGTCGGAAAAAATGATGCGACCGGAAATTGCTAGGATTTTGATGAAATATAACAGATAAAAGATGAATTAATTATTGAAGCTTTTGTTTTCCCTTTTTGCTGATAATCAACGGTATTCTGTCTTTGCCAAGATGTGGTTGAAGTCTGATTTGATGAAGGGTTTGTTTAATTACCTTTTACCTTGCTGATTTTGCATTTAACTAAATTTCCTTCTTTGATGATGAGTGCGTCTCTTAACTCTTTTGGTATGGTTACTCTTCCTTCTCTTCTTACGTATGCTGTAAACTCAGCTTCTTCCTCTTTCGACAAGTTCCCACCCAAAAATGATGTTTTTCTATGTTTTCTGTCCACATGTAATTTTCATCCATGTAACAACGTTTAATAATTAGGGAGTTTTCTGAATCAAACTCTGAACGTGAATTAGTCTAGAAAACGCAAATAAAAATGCCCATCTACTTATCAAAGCAGAACATTTATTTGTGATTAAACGCAGAACTCATCAAACTTTAGTGGCACGAGATGATTAGAATGCCTATTGAAAAAGGAGACTTCATACTCATAGACTATGTAGCTAAGGTCAAAGAGACAGGCGAGGTCGTTGACACCACTATTGAAGAAGTGGCGAAAAAGGAGAAACTATACAAAGAAGGTGAAATCTATGAGCCGAAGCTTGTAGTTGTTGGAGAAGGATGGGTGCTAAAGGCACTGGATGAAAGCTTTCCCACATTTAAGTTGAAAAAACCAGCTTCCATCGAGATACCGCCGGAAAAGGCTTTTGGACCTCGAGACCCAGAAAAGGTGAAACTAGTTCCTTTACGACGACTTACTGCCCGCGGAATCACCCCTAAGATGGGCATGCGCATAGAACTTGATGGAAAACTTGCCACGGTGAGAACCATGGGGTCTGGAAGGGTTCAGTTGGACTTTAACCCTCCGCTAGCAGGCAAAACTTTAACTTATGAGGTTACTGTTAAGAAAAAGCTTGAAACAAAGCTGGAGAAGATTACCGCCCTCCTTCATCGAAGGATGCCCGCAGTTGATGTTGATAAGTTCAATTTGAAACTTAGCAAGAAGAGCGTGGTGATAGATGTGCCTGAAGAAGCTTTCTATGTGGAAGGACTGCAACTCGCGAAGAGAGGCATTGCCACTGACATACAGAGGTTCTTTCCAGAAATCACAACCGTAAAGTTTGTTGAAGTGTTTGGAAAGAAAAAACCAGCAAAGAATGAACAACAAAAAGGATAAACGGGAACTCTAACTTTACTCTATCACTCCAGTAGCCCTTGCGAGTTTTTCAGCCGCCTCATAACTCAACTTTTTTTCATCTAAAATAGTATACCGTTCAGGTCGAATTGTACACGCCAGCGTTAACGCCTTTATAACATGTTCAGGCTCCACTCCCAACTCCTCTGCCGTAGTTGGGGCACCCACTCTTTCCAGCGTCTCTTTGATATACTTCCAATCCAATCCATGAAGATACGCCATCATTATAGTTCCAACGCCACATTGTTCACCATGCATAGCGGGCTTTGGCGATATAACATCAAGAGCATGGCTAAACAAATGTTCCGAGCCGCTACATGGTCGGCTGCTTCCAGCAATGCTCATAGCCACACCGCAACTTATTAATGCCTCCAAGAGAACTCGCACACCCTCTTCGATGTCGGGCTGGATTATGTCTGCGTGTTCAGCGACCAGTTTTGCACCCATCAATGATAAACTTGCTGCGTATTCGCCGTAATATTCGTTTTTTGTGTTGTGAGCTAATTTCCAGTCGCGAACCGCTGTGAATTTAGCTAAAGCATCTCCGCATCCGCTTGCTGCGAATCGATGAGACGCTTGGATGATAACGTTGGTGTCAGCAATGATAGCCATGGGAGACTGTGCCACTCTAGAATAGGGTTTATTCAGTCCTCTAAGGGAGACAACAGAACTTGCAATTCCGTCATGAGATGCCGTGGTCGGTATGCTTATGAACGGGACTTCTTGACGTGCAGAACCAAGCTTTGCAACATCAATCTTGGTGCCGCCGCCTATTCCAAGCACTACTTGGGGTTTTAATTCCCTTATTTTTTCTTCAACAGTCTTAACATCCTTTACGGTAAGAGAGGAAACAATTAACTGGTCAACATTAATTCCGGTGTCATCGAGAATGTCGGTGACCTTTTGACCTGCAATGCGCTGGGTGTATGGACCTGTTACCACGAGTGCGGATTTGGAAAAGCCGAGTTTTTTACAAATTTTTCCAATGAGGTCTAGGGTTTCGTTTCCTACAACTATTTCTCTTGGAAGTTGCATGCGGTGTAACTTCAATAGATATCCCATTTTAAGTGGTTTAACCGATATTAATGGACTATAAACACTTTTAAATGCGTCGGTTGCGGCGGCATAACTTAAAATTTACGTTCAAGCTTATGCTATCGGGCATTTTTTTCTAAAATAAAAATAATATGCAAAACACTTATTACCAACATCACCATTTCTACATGACGCTAACTTCTCCCAAGAAGTTATTGTGACATATTCAATTATTTGGGAGAAAACGGAAGATGCGCGAAACATTTGACCATTCAACTTTGAAAGGAACAACAACAATTGGCGTAGTTTGCAAAGACGGAGTCATCCTAGCCTCCGACACCCGCGTAACGATGGGAACCTTTGTAGCTCACAAGAAAGGAAAAAAAGTGTACAAAATTGACGACCACTTAGCCATGACAATTTCAGGCAGCGTAGCCGACGCACAACGAACAGTGGACATACTCAAAGCAAACGCACAACTATTCAAACTAAACACTAAGCGCCCGATGCCTGTGAATTCTGCAGCTCGACTCATTGCGAACCTCTTCTTCTCAGCTCGACTCGCACCAATGATAGCTCAGATTCTCGTTGGAGGCATTGACGACACAGGACCTCACGTGTTTTCCCTAGACCCATTCGGAAGCCTCACAGAAGAAAAATGCGTCGCCACAGGTTCGGGTTCTCCAATAGCCTACGGCGTGTTGGAAGACAAATACCGCGAGGACACATCAATTAATGACCTTCTATCAGTAGTTGTGCAAGCTGTTAACTCTGCCATGAAACGGGATGTTGCAAGTGGAGACAGCTTTGATATAGTAATTATAGACAAGAAAGGATATCGCGAATTAGATGTCAATGAAAAAAGAGGTATCTTAGGAAACTAGTGAGGAGCAGAAGAAAACGTGGCGCCTTTCGACAAAACAAAGGTTGAGATTAGTCAAACAATCTTTGAGCACGTTCCCAAAGAAGCGGAAATCACCCGCATCGAATTTGAAGGCCCAGCCCTAGCGGTTTACACAAAAAAGCCAGAGCTTCTTATTGAACAAAGCTACATAGTCGCAGACATCGTCAACCTGATCAGAAAAAGAATTGTTATACGCTCTGACCCCTCCGTAAGATCATCAGAGAAAGATTCTGAAAGAATTATACATGAAATTGTTCCGCAAGAAGCAGAGATTACCAACATAAGTTTCGACCCTAGCCTCGGCGAAGTCATCATAGAAACCAAAAAGCCCGGTTTAGTTATCGGAAAAAACGGAACATGTTTACAAGAGATCATAAAGCAGACACGTTGGAGACCTCGCATTCTGAGGAGTCCTCCAATACCGTCCAAAATTATGGCACACATAAGACATTATCTCCACGCCGAAAGCAAGGAACGCGATAGGATACTTCGCGCTGTGGGTGAAAGAATCTTCAGACCCATGGTTTACGGAGTTGGAGATGTTCGAATCACCTTGTTAGGCGGCGCCCAAGAAGTTGGGAGATCTGCTATTCTCGTACAAACAAGGGAAAGCCAAGTGTTGCTTGACTGCGGCATTAACCCGGGTTCTACAAGTTCAATTGAAGCTTTTCCTCGGCTTGATGCACCTCAATTTGACATAGATTCATTAGATGCCGTGGTCATAAGTCATTCACATCTAGATCATTGCGGTTTTCTTCCCTTCTTGTTCAAATATGGCTATGATGGACCTGTTTATTGTTCAGCGCCCACCGCTAGCCTCATGACTTTACTCCAACTGGACTATCTTGACGTTATGAGTAAGCAAGGAGTGATGCCGCCTTACGATCAAAAAGATGTACGCGAGGCTGTGTTGCATACAATTCCATTGCGTTATGGCATTGTGACTGATATAGCACCAGATATTCGCCTAACCCTGCACAATGCAGGGCACATTCTCGGATCATCCATGACCCACTTACATATTGGAGAAGGATTGCATAACATCGTGTACACGGGTGATTATAAGTATGCGAAAACGATGCTTCTTGAGCCGGCTACCACGGAGTTTCCAAGAGTGGAAACCATAATAACTGAAAGCACCTACGGGGCTCCGAGAGACATGATGCCGTCTAGGATGGAGGCGGAAGAAAGGCTTACGTCTGTAATAAATGAAACTTTAGATCGAGGAGGCAAAGTTTTAATTCCCGTCCCAGCGGTTGGCAGAGCTCAAGAAATAATGTTGGTTATTGATGGATATATGCGGCAGGGGCTGTTGAAGGAGGCTCCGGTGTTCATTGAAGGCATGATTTCTGAGGCAACTGCTATCCATACAGCTTATCCAGAATATTTGTCAAGGCATGTGCGAAATCGCATTCTACATGAAGGAATTAATCCGTTCCAATCGGATTTTTTCACCATAGTGGAGCATCCGAGTGCAAGGGAAGAAATCGTTGAAGGCGAACCGAGCATTATTATGGCGACTTCTGGCATGCTGGAAGGCGGACCAGCAGTTGATTACTTCAAATATTTGGCGCCAGACAAAAACAATCTGATAGTCTTCGTTAGCTATCAAATTGAAGGAACCATGGGACGTAGAGTGCAGAGGGGCTTAACAGAAACACCTATGATAAATAGTAATGGAAAAATTGAGATTGTTAGAGTCAACTTAAGAGTTGAATCTATTGAAGGCTTTTCTGGGCATTCAGATAGAAGACAAATCATCAGTTACATTCGTCGGGTCACACCAAAACTGGAGAGATTGATTGTGTGTCACGGTGAAAAACTGAAGTGCCTAAACATAGCAAATATCTTTCAGAGAAAGTATAAAGTTAGAACAAATGTGCCCGATGTCCTAGAAACAATCAGGCTGCGGTAGGCATTCTCTGTTTAGATGAAACCTTTTTTTCTCTCCAAATTCTGATGGTGGATGGAGTGATAACCACTCGCTCTTCACCTAAACGAGCAATGTCTCCTCCAACTAGCTGAGTGAACTCGTATAGCTCGCTTACTGCCCGTTTAACGTCTTCAACACTTTTTCTTGCCAGAGGACCAACTCTCAAAATGAGGATGTTTCCTGATTTCACTTCCTGTTTGATTACATCTACATCTTCAAGGTCACGTAAAGGTAGCGCTTTCAAATAAGCCTTAGCAGATGGAGTAGAGGAGGATGGCTTTTCTTCAACTATCTCTGGCTTTTCAGCTTTCTTAACCTTGTGAATCACTCTTCCAATTTTCTTCCCTAATTTTGACAAGTTGATGTTCTCCTCGACTAACCCTAGCATTCCATTAAACTTTAAGTTTTGTGTACCAGAGATATTTCTGCATAACATATAACTCGCCAAATTTTTTGGATAAGAATTAAGCAAATGGGTAGTATTAATGAATGAACTAGATTGTTCGTAAAAATTGAGTTTCCTAGATTTACATAAACTTGTCTAAAATGTCCAAAAATCACCTAAGCAACACCATGCCATCCGCCGTTCACCCCATCAATTTTTTCAATGTTTTCCAAAGCTTGTCGCCTACATAATGGATGTTCTTCACGATTTTTCCGCGTTTCATTTTTCTCATAGCATGTGAATCGAATAAGGCAACGCCTATCGCCAAAGGTTTGCCGTGTCGCTCGTCCACGATGAGAATAAGATCGTTTTTTTTGAAATCGGCACTAATCTGAACGACACCAGGAACCATTAAGTCTGCGCCGTTGCAAACATGTGGAACTGCGCCCATATCAACTACTATCTTTGGAAGAAGCGAAGAAACTTTGTTGGAGAAAAGGGTGGGTAAAATATTTTTGTCAACTCTCGCGAACAAGGGTTTTCTGTTGATAAGAAGGATTTCAGCAATCTCTGTTTCAGCCAACTCGATGTGTGGTTTGGAGCCAAAAAGCTGTTCGGTGTCTATTTTAAACTTTTGGGAAAGTTCGAGGAGAAGTTGTCGTGCTGCTTTTTCTTTTAGAAAATGTCGCTTAACAGCCGTTTCAAACACCGCCATAATATTTTCAGTGCAATAAGTTTAAATTATGCGCGTCAGCACCTATAAAAGCACGGAGATATAAAGCAAACGAGGGAGCAGCATATGAGCGAGATGACAACGCAGATTCTGGAGGAAAGTCTTGGAAAAACCGTTCTTGTGCGACTAAAAGGTGGAAAGAGTTTGCGAGGAAGACTGAAGGGTTTTGATCAGCATCTCAATTTGGTGCTGGAAGAAACTGAGGACACCACGAATGCAGATAATGTGAAAAAATTGGGAGTCATCATCGTTCGCGGAGACAACGTCATCCTTATTTCTCCACCTCCTAGGTGAAGTCCCCTTGGGAAAAACGAGTAAAGGAACATCGTCTTTTGGAAGACGCATGAGGAGAACGCTTCACATTCATTGTAGACGATGCGGCAGAAGAGCATATAACGTTAAGAAAAAGAGATGTTCAGCTTGCGGCTATGGAGCGTCCGCAAAAATAAGAAGATACTCATGGCAAACTAAGACTTTGAACAGAGAAAGGCTTCTTTAGTTTATGCTAAATGACCATAACGCAAATGAAGTCGGATTAGAACTAACAGGTATTGCATAACATACACTCAATGAGATACATCTAGCTAAAAACCCAGCAGTATCTGAACTGAGACTTGCCGACATAAATTTAGAGAGAACCAAACAAACCGCAAAGAAAATTGCAAGTGACAAAATTTCATTTCAGCGCATCAATGCATTTAAATGCGCTGAGTATGTGGCGTTATTCTAAAACTTGTTGTAATGCACAATTGTTTCAAGGCTTTTTTTGCGTGGTGGACTCGGCTTTTCCGCTGGATAACCAAATGAGATAAGCGCTATGACTTTGAGGTTGTCTGGAATGTTCAGCAACTCCTTCACTTCCTCTTCTTTAAAATCCCCTATCCAGCATGACCCTACCCCTTGAGCCTCAGCCGCTATGACCATGTTTTCCAATGCTATCGTTACATCTATGGTTGACCATTCATCATCTGCATATCCGCAACCAACTATTGTAACTGCGGAATCCCTTATGAAACGGTTCCATCTACCCATTGAAAGTTTTTCTTTAATTTTTTGTTCAGTGACTACAACGAAGTGCCAGGGCTGCGCATTGTCTGCAGAGGGAGCCAGTCTTCCCGCTTCAAGAATGTTCCTCAACACGTCGTTTGGAATCTGTTTGCTCTTGTAATGTCTAATGCTTCTTCTCCTAAAAATCACATCTAAAAGAGACATTTCATTCCAATCCTCCTAACGTAACTCTTATTACAAACCTTTAATGTTTCTCATATACACAATATTTGAATTAGAGCTCAATAACTCTTTTACTAATGGTGAAGGGTAGTTGTTAAATAAGAAAATTGGAGTAGCTGCTAATAATTGTTAGAGCTGTGGGTACAGATAAATCTTGAAGGCTGAAAAATTTTTAGGTTAAACTATGTCGTCTAATTGATGTTGCTTCTAATACGTCATTGAACATGAGCGGACGGAAAATCTTTAGGAAGCGAAAGTAAGATAAAGCACGAGCCTAAAAAGTTATGGGATTCAAGGAAAACAGATGGGGATTAATTGAAGCCTCTAAGCATTATTTACTGGACCAGAGTTTGCTTAGGTATCCTTACAGGTCTGATATGTGGTGTCGGCAGCTCATTAGTCGCCGGCTTGTTTAGCAGTTTTCCGGAAGGGCTCTCCCTAGCTATAATCATTTACATCCTCACCTATTACGTTTACAAATTGCTATTTTTCGCTAAGGTGAAAAAACCATCTAAAATATTTACAACGGGGATAGGCGCCTACTTTCTCACATGGATTGTTGCTTGGGGAGTGTTCTTTACGCTGTTGAATCCGTTGAGTTAGATTAAGAAATAAAATAGATGTAACTTTATTAGATTCATTGCTTTCATCACTCATCTGGAAGAGATGAAAAATTTTTCAGAAAAAGTCTGCACAGCTATTCTAATCTAGTCTGTATAATCTTCTTAGGTTTAGTAGCCTCTTCAGCTTTTATCAAAACCCGCATGTAGTCAGCCCAAGCTTTAAAGAAGCCGCGGTCAAAATCGGAGTGAAGCTTATTCTTCTGATGTTTAATAAACTCCCGTCGGTATTTTTGCAGCTGCTTTTTGTCTTTGAAATTTATGTTTGGAAGAAATGTATACTGGTCGTCACTCGACTTTTGGGCTAAAATCATGCCATTAAGCGCTAGGAAAAAACCATTGTCGAACTCGTTTTTCTTTACTTTGCTTTTCTTTAATCGCTCTAATTCCCGTTCTGCTTCAGCGAACTGCCTATTTGTCACAAGTTGATAGAAGCGGGTTATAAGCGCTGGTGAGATGGGCATTTGCCCCTCAACTCTTCTGATTCTCTTCTGTTACATCCTCCACTCCATTTTCAGTGACCCTAAAAACTCTTTCTCCTTCAGGCAGATAGGGACTAGAAACAAGACGTGCAATTCTCACTCGTCCACGCGCAGATTTGCGGAGATAAACACGCGTGTGGCTTGTGTGCGCAACGATGTGACCTCCAATGGGATGCACAGCGTTGCCAAAGAAGACATCTGGTTTAGCCATCACTTGGTTAGTAACTACGGCGACAAGGTTGAAAGCTCGAGCCAGCCGAATCAACTTATGCATGTGTTTGTTAAGCTTCTGCTGCCTCTCCGCCAACATTTCTCTACCCAGATACTCGCTTCTAAAGTGGGAGGTCAAGGAATCTATAATAATTAGGCGGAGTCCATTTTCTTTAATTACCTTATCCGCGTTTTCGAGTAGAAACATCTGATGGTCTGATGTATATGCCTCAGCAAGGATTATGTTTCTACTTGCTTCTTCTGGGTCTAATCCTAAGTGTTGCGCCATCTGGACGATGCGCTCGGTTCTGAAAGTGTTCTCTGTGTCGATGTAGAGGGCTCCACCACCCAGTCCGCCTTGTTCTGGGGGCAACTGTACGTTTACACATAACTGGTGGCACATTTGGCTTTTGCCACTTCCGTATTCGCCGAAAAACTCTGTGATTGTTTGAGTTTCTAATCCTCCTCCCAAAAGTTCGTCCATTGACTTGCTTCCAGTTGTCAAGCGCAAGACATTTTGTCGCATTCTCAATAACTCATCAGCGCGAATAAAGGAAATGCTCATTGTTGACCGTGCTGCTCGGATGACTTCAAGCGCCTTTTTTTCGCCTACTCCTGCCAATTCAAGTTCTTTTGCTGTGGCGGTGGCTAAGGATTCTATTGTGTGAAATCCGAGTTCGCGGAGTTTCTGTGCTGTTACTCGTCCGATGCCGGGTAAGTCTCGAATGGATTCATATTTCTTTTCGGTTGGAAGGGGTTCTTCTATCATTTTGGTGCCTCAAGTGATTTCTATTATGAGTGAAGCGTATTTAAATTAGACGAGGATTGGTATAAAAAATTCTGTGAGAGTGTCGACTGAAACTAACAGTATTTTTATTTGCATCAATAGTTAACTGGATGTTAGCGGCAAAAGATGGGTTGGAGTATGCCTAGCCTTGTACGCCGCAATTGGCTAAAGTTTTGTAGTTTTATGGCAATTTTCACTTTTTTATCTTGTTCAAATTTTTATGTCGGCAACACTTCTATTTGATAACGGCTTGTTTTACATTAACGAACATATTAGATTGATATATCTTTAATACTTAACAAGTTTTTTAGGCAAGATTGTTGGAAGTACCTACGCACGCACACTTAAGTAGGGAGGATAGTTTTTGAATATTAATAAGATGAAGCTTCGTGCCTTTCATCTAAGACAACTGATTAACTCGAAGAAAAGACGAAAGAAACAGATGGTGGAAGAATATGCCCGCCTCATCTGGCTAATAAATAAAAATTAGGTTAAAAGGAGTTTGGTGAATATGCGAAGGTCAAAGTTGGAAATGTATGTTGATGTCCTTAAGGTTTTGGCGCATCATGGACCGTTAAAGCTAACTCATATCATGTATAAGGCTAACGTGAACTGTAGTGTTCTAAAACAATATTTGGACTTTCTAATCCAACAGAATCTCGTTGAAGAACAAACTTTGCACAAGAAAAGAAATAAAATAAGGGTTGTTTACGCCATCACAGAAAGAGGTAGAACCGTGCTCAAACACTTTAGAGAATTAAACAGCGCCCTGCAAATAACTGAAGAAGCAAACAAAATCCCAGCCCTACTATACTAAACCATGCTCACACCGATTATACACACTGGAACTGTTATAAAAAATAGAGCAGCTTGCGGAGAGGGAACGTCTCCACATTAAGCCACTTAAGACTGAAAGTAATACGGTGAATACTGAAAATAATATTAACTTTTCCTTGCGGTTTACAAAAAAGCTATAAGAAATATAGTCTTCAACTGTTAACCTCTCTAAGGAGTGAGAGGTATTGGAAACAAAAAATGTTATTGAGAACGTTGCAGTTGAACTTTTGCGGCAAGCAGTTACAAAGTTGCCGCCAGATGTGAAAGAGGCTCTACAACAAGCGTATCGAGAAGAAGAAAGTGATGTGGGAAAAACACAGCTAGAAGCCATATTAAATAACGTTGAGTTAGCTGAAAAAACCAGCACTCCAATGTGCCAAGACACGGGAGTGATTATTTTCTACGTGAAAGCAGGCGCTCAAGCAAGAAATTTGGATGAAATTAAAGACGCTCTCATTAACGCTACAAGAAGAGCAACTAAACAAGTGCCTCTGCGCCCAAACTCAGTTGGAATATTCACTAAGAAAAACACGGGAGACAACACTGGAAGATACATTCCATACATAAACTGGGAAATTACATCGGGAGACACCATTGAACTCAC
>QMYO01000016.1 GCA_003662715.1 Candidatus Bathyarchaeota archaeon
TGCTGGGGTAGCTGGTGCAGCAGGCAAAGATTTGCTTGGTCAACTGTTTCCGCCGGGCGTGCAGGCGGCAAAGAAGCCGCCTCCAGAACCGAAGATTCCCATCAATAGTGCTGTTATAATAGGCGCTGGAGTTGCGGGTCTAACAGCGGCTATGTTGCTCACGGACATGGGAAAAGAGGTGACAGTGCTGGAGTCTTGCCACAGACCAGGCGGAAGAATTCAAACGGCAACTTACCCCAACGGACAGCACGCCGTAGTAGGGTTCATGGAGTGGTATGACAAATGTGTGGACCCAGACACTTGGTGGCTTCTTAGCGAACTTGGATTCACGGGGAATGACTATATAAAGTGGCCGGATTCCCAGTATTACTACTGGAGAGGCGAATACCACTATCAGGACGGCACTTGGACGCAATTCATTAATTCACTTCCATTCGACGACGCGGAAGGAGCAGCAGGATTCTTTGCATCCGAGGATGAAATCGGGGATATAGGACCAGATGTGTGTACTTGGCCCTTGGACACAGGGGACTACCCAGATTATGACTATACAGACTTCGAAGACTGGATGCTACATAATCCAGATGGAACACCACATTGGCGCCCTGACGTAGCAGAACTCTGGGACATTAACCTGAGGAGTGAACTCGGGGTAAATTCATACCTAAGTAGCGCGGCATTTGGCATCCTCTCTGCTACCTACTGGGATCTCGGTAGAGGATTCTACATACTTAAGGGAGGCAACTACGGAATAATTGAAAGACTTATGCAAAGAATACCCTCGGGCGCCGTGCACCTGAACGAACCAGTGTCCAGTGTGACAAACACAGCCACAGGCGTCCAAGTAGAAACTCACAACGGCACCTACACGGCTGACGTTGCAATCGTCGCTACTCAGCACAGTAAGGTAGCCAGTATAGTTCCGGAGCTTCCAAGCGACAGGGTAGCCATTCTAGAATCAATGGGAGCACCCAAAAACTTTCTAGCACTTCAGCAGTACAGCGAAAGGTTCTGGGAGACAAAGTACGGCATGGAAGGTTGGGGCGGATACTCGGATCACGGTGTCCATCACACCCTTAGGCCTGGTGCCTACAGCATTGGCAACGAGACAAGCTTCCAAACGGGTTCAACAGGAATACTTTCAACATACATTAATGAACCTGAAGCGAGCAACCTATGGAGAAAACCCAAAGGAATACACGCTAACACAGCAACCGCTGACAAGATAACGAATCATGTGTTAGATGATCTAGAAACCTACTGGCCAGAAGTCAGAGACTACTATATCGAGGGATCCGGACGCGTGTTCCAGTGGGATCCATACGGACCTATCTGGCCAGTCGAACACGTGCTAAACGGAAACTACGCAAAGAACAAACAGCCAGTTGGAAGAATCTACTTCGCCGGCGACTACATCGAAGATTTCGGTGTAGGGGACGCCATACTGAGCGCGCGCAACGTAGTAGACAAATTCGAGTAGAACTTCCAAAAACGGGCAGAGAAGAATAAACCATCTGATCTGCCAATATTCCCCTTTTTTTAAAATACCTAAAAGCCACAACTCTTCTTTTTAGATTTATAACCTACCGCAGAAAAATCGGGTTTTTTTTGAATATATTCTATAGGAATCACACGCAGTGAAAGCATCTCGAATTGATTGAGAACTACGGGTTCGGAAAAACTTATTATTTCCCTCATGGTATCGCGATCAACCCTTGTAAGCTCATCTCTACTCGAAATTATAGCCGCCCCAATTTCCAGAGACACCAAAGAACCGACCAAAAGCTCTGACAAATAAACTGGAACATGTCTAGGACCAAATTCAAGGCACGTAGCTGCTAAAGACAGAAAAGGACGCTTAAACATCAGCGAAACATAATTATTAAAAAGATTATGGGCGCCGTTATCAAGTTCTAAGTCTGGAGACTTCTCAGGAGTTTTAAACCTAACTTCCCTTCTGTCTCGTAATTCGCTATCAACCGAAATCATTATGGTCTCTGAACCACGAACTTTTATGTAGTAAACTCTGCAAGATTCAAACCTAGTTGCAATGTACCCTCTTGCAACGTTGAATACAAGTTTTGACCACGGAGGAAGTTCACTATGTTCTCTCTTTAATTTCGGAATTTCTAGAAAATCGTCAGCTGCATCGAAAACTAAATCTTTAAGCTCTGACACAAACGGAAAGCTTTTCTTCCGCTTAAAGAAGTTCCTCACCTCATCTGACAGACTGACCCAAAAACGATCAGCCTCCTTCCACATTTCATTGTTTTTAGCTTCTTTGTACAGTATATCCATTTCGACAATTGCGCGCAGTATATATGGATCACTTAATGCTCTTACTATAACTCCAGAGTCAATTTCAAGGTTGGAATTCGTTGCAGGGCAACCAAGCATTGTCGAAGTAACAATTGCTCCCTCTTCAACGCCGAAAATGAAAGGAAATACCCTACACCCAAAGCGTCGCTGAAGGTATCTTTTACATTTCTTTTGTTCAAGATCATAAAAACCACAGATGAGTTTAGGAAAAATGTCAAGGAATTGGTCTGGAACTTTTTCCGGCCGTTGCACAATACAACATAAGCCACACGTGCCAGGTTCGCATTTATAGCCCTTCGCCCATGCTGGAGCGTAAAATTTGATTGGAAACGTGGCGTGTTTGGTCTTTATTTCACAAGTTTTTTCTATAAAATTGGCTTTCATAGTTGAAAGAGGGTCAGTCAGACTTAAAAGTTATGTGTTAGTGGGCGAGTCATAATGATAAGTTGTTATAGTTTAAATATGGGTTCAACCCGCATTATACGCGTAGCAACCGACACAGACACATCCCTTACCCCCGGAATCATCTTCACTCTTTTCCTAATTTCGCCGAGATGAGTCATGTCTCTAGCGTGAACCACGGCAACAATGTCATATTCTCCAGTGCTCTGGAACACGTGGTGTGCCTCATCAAAAGATGCTAACTGCTCAACAGCCTTATCGAGCAGTGATGGCTCAACCTTAGCCACAATTGTGGCGGTTATGGGTAACCCGATCTTCCTTGGGTCAAGCAAAGTAATAAATCGGGTGATAACACCCTTCTCAATCAACTTCTTAACTCGAAACCTCACAGTTGCTTCACTAACACCTAATTTACGAGCAATCTTGGCAAACGGGGTTCGCGCATCCCTCTGTAACATGTTCAGAAGTTTCTTATCCACCTCATCTAACTTAACAGACAATAACTTCACCACAATTGTATTAAAACAAGTTTCCATATGAAACTTTCCCAAAAATTTAACTGACGTTAAGTTCACCTATAGGCGAGTCAACGTTTTTTCGGAATTCGTAATCGTTTTCATTGATTAAATATAGAGTCCGCAAATTTTTTATATTCAAACTTGAGATAAATTAACGCCAGCCGAGAAGAGATGCAAGATATGCTTATTGACTTGAAGCTCGCGGGAAAAACGGTTTTAATATTCGGTGGCGGAAAGATAGGTGAAAAGAAAGCCAGAAAGTTCTTACAAGCAAATTCAATGGTTGTCGTTGTTAGCAAGAGCTTCACGGATGACCTTAAACGGTTAGGTCAACAAGGAAAGCTGAAGCTAGTAGAAGCAGAGGTTAAGGTTGACTCCCCATCAATCACCTCGTTGATTTCAAAATCTGATTTAGTCATTGCCGCAACCGATAATCCGAAACTAAACGAGGACATTGTCAAGGAAGCAAGAAAAAGAGGGGTTCTCGTGTGTGCCGTAGACATGCCTTCAATTAACGACTTTTACCTACCAGCCATTGCACAAATTGGAGAAATCCAAATAGCGGTAAGCACAGGAGGCAAAAGTCCAGCGATGGCAAGGATTCTACGCAAAAGAGTTGAAGAACTCATCACGAAAGAGGACGCTCTCCAAGTGGAGCTTCAACATTACGCCAGAAAACTCGCGAAGTCTCACATACCAGACGAAAAAGCCCGCAAAAGTGTTCTCTATCAAATCATCCAGAACTCCGATGTCAAACGTCTACTCAAAGAAGACAACTTAAAGGAGGCAGAGGCTCTTGCCAAACAAATCATTGAAAAATACTAAAAACGTGAGAATCTGCGGAGAAACAAGCAGAATACTCAATCTCCGCTTCACACACAAAAAAACTCCCATAACCACCCTAGAAGCGCTGACCTTCAATGACCTTCACAGAGCATTGGAAGAGATGCATGCGCTCAGTTACGTACAGGAATGCGTAATATTACAAACTTGTAATCGCGTTGAAATCTTCGCCACTGTCCCAGAACAAAACTTGGTGAAGGCCGAGTCAGAAATCGCTGAACACTGGAGGCAAAGGGCTGGACTAGACAAAGAGAGATTCTACCACACGCTCGAAAAATCCTCCAACTCAGAGGCGCTAATCCACCTTTTGAGGTTAACGTCTGGTCTGGAGTCTATGATAGTCGGCGAGGACCAAATTCTCGGTCAGGTTCGAGAAGCAGTCAACAAAGCAAAAAAATGCGGTACAATTGGGCCAATTCTGGAAACAGCCTTTAAGAAAGCCGTCAAAACAGGGATAGCGGTCCGCCTCAAAACAGCGATCAACAAAGGTGCTATTTCGATAGGGTCCGCCGCTGTTGATCTACTAGAAGAAGTCTTTGGAGATTTAAAAGATAGAAAGATCGTTGTGGTTGGAGCTGGTGAAACCGGCGGACTTGTGGGCAAAGCTCTAGCTCTCAGAAAGCAAGCTGTGCTCTTTGTAGCTAACAGAACCTACGACAGAGGCGTTAGACTTGCGAGAATGTTAGGTGGGCAAGCTGTTAGATTCAACAAACTCAGCGAACTTCTGGCTCATGTCGACGCTGTGATCGTTGCAACCTCAGCTCCTCACTATGTACTAAAGAAAGAGTTGGTAGAAAGGATATTAGATGATAGAAAGGACAAGAAGCTACTTATCATAGACTTAGCTCAACCTAGGAATGTGGAAGAAAGCGTGGCTGAACTGCCAAACATAGAGCTCCGCAACATTGATGATCTGCGAGGAGTTGCTGAGACAAATCTTAGGATGCGTCTTAGAGAGGCAAAAAGAGCGGAGACAATAGTTGAGAAAGAGGCTAGGCGCTTAGAGTTAATGTTAAAACGCAAACAAGTAGAACCTATCATTTCAGCCATGTGTTGTCGAGCCGAGGAAATCAGATGCAAAGAACTGAAAAAAGCCTTAAGAATGCTTGGAAAATTGGATGATGAACAACGAAAAGTCATTGATAATTTGACACATAAGTTAACTGAACGAATTTTGTACCATCCAATCGTGAAATTAAGAAAAGCCGCCGAGAGCGGCGATGTTAACAAAGTCTCATTTGTTCAAGAGCTATTCGGTCTTAATCCGCCTCAAGGAGCAGAAGAAAGCGATGTTTCCTAAACTTCGGATGAGAAGGCTTCGAAGAACACCAAAAATTAGGAAACTTGTCGAAGAAACGACTCTGACCCCAAGCGATTTGGTTTACCCTATGTTTGTTAAAGAAGGCATCAATAACCCTGAACCTATACATACCATGCCGGGTCAGTTTCGATTACCCTTACGCTATGTTGCTAAGGAAGCGAAGAATATCGCTTCCTTAGGCGTATCCGCTGTGATTCTATTTGGGATTCCAGTAAAAAAGGATAAAGTTGGGTCTTCTGCTTACGATAAGAACGGCATCGTTCAGCAAGGAGTCAAGGCTATAAAAGAAACTCTGGAAAATGAGTTGGTAGTGATGACTGATGTTTGCCTCTGTCAATATACGAGCCACGGACATTGCGGAGTTGTTAAAGGTAATGACGTTCTAAATGACCCAACCCTTGAAATCTTGCAGAGAATGGCTGTGAGCCATGCAGAAGCGGGTGCCGACGTTGTGGCGCCATCTGGTATGATAGATGGACAGGTTCAAGCAATAAGGGAAGCTTTAGATAACAGCGGTTTTGCGAATGTGGCTATTATGGCTTATTCAGCTAAACATGCTTCCTCATTTTATGAGTCATTCAGAGAGGCTGCGCATTCTTCTCCATCTTTCGGCGACCGGAGAGGCTACCAGATGAGTTATGCTAATCCAAATGAAGCCCTTCGAGAAGTCGAGTTGGACATAAAGGAGGGCGCAGACATAGTCATGGTTAAGCCAGCTTTAGCCTATCTTGATCTGATTTATCGGGTGAAAACAAAATTCGGTTTGCCTACAGCAGCCTACAACGTCAGCGGAGAATACTCCATGATCAAGGCAGCAGCCGAAAAAGGCTGGATTAACGAAAAGGCAATAGCTCTTGAAGTTTTAACGGCAATCAAACGGGCTGGGGCAGACATGATTCTCACTTACTTTGCTAAGGAGACAGCTAGGTGGTTAACCGAAAAATGATAGAATCCAAATCTAAGGCGCTATATGCAAAAGCCGAAAAACTCATGCCCGGAGGAGTCAACAGCCCAGTTAGAGCCTTCAAACCATACCCATTCTTTACATCTCATGCCAAAGGCTCCAAAATCCATGACGTAGACGGAAATACCTACATAGACTACTGCTTGGCTTACGGTCCCCTTATGTTAGGTCACGCCCGTTCAGAGATAATTGAAGCAGTTAGAGAACAATTGGAAAAAGGAACCATGTATGGGACTCCAACCGAAGCCGAAGTTAGGTTAGCAGAGCTCGTCACTAAAGTAGTTCCATGCATGGAAATGATGAGGCTTGTGAACACCGGAACCGAGGCAACCATGCATACAATAAGGGCAGCTAGAGGATACACGGGCAAAGACAAAATCGTGAAGTTTGAAGGATGTTATCATGGAGCTCATGATTATGTCTTAGTAAAGGCAGGTTCCGGCGCCACAACATTTGGAGCCCCCACGTCGCTCGGCGTCCCAAAAGACACCACAAAAAACACTATAGTCTTGCCCTTCAACGATATCGAGGCACTTGAAAAAGCTGTTGATCAAAATCGAGATGAGATTGCTGCCGTGATATTAGAACCTGTTATCGGAAACGCTGGAGTAGTTCTCCCAAAGGACGGATATTTACAGACGGTTCGCAAGATAACCAAGGAAGAAGGAATTGTCTTAATCTTTGACGAAGTGATAACTGGTTTCAGACTTGCCCTTGGCGGAGCGCAGGAACACTACGGGGTTGTTCCAGATATGACAACCCTCGGGAAGATTATGGGCGGGGGTTTCCTCATAGGCGCTTTCGGCGGAAAAAAGGAAATCATGGAGCTTATATCCCCGCTTGGAAAGGTTTATGAGGCAAGCACTTTCAGCGGAAACCCCGTCTCCGTAGTCGCTGGATTAACAGCACTGAACATTCTGGTTAAAAATCGAAACACCATCTATAGACAACTCGAGGAGTCGGGAGACAAGATCAGGAGAGGACTCTTCGACATAGTTGAGGACACGAAAGTACCAGCGCAGATAAATGGTATTGCTTCAATGTTTCAAATTTTCTTCACAGATCAACCAGTGACAGACTATGTAACCGCTAAAAGTTCAGATAATGCCAAATTTATGCGTTATCAGCGAGAGCTGATGAAGCAAGGTGTGTTTGTTCCACCTTCCCAGTTTGAAACATGCTTTATCTCTACCGCTCATACAAACGAGGACTTAACCAAGACATTGGAAGCAATGGATTCAGCAATTAGAGCGTTGTAGGCTGGAAAATCACGTGAAACTAACCGTCGGAACACGTGGAAGCAACTTATCTCTCATACAAACAGACATAGTAGTCAAGAAACTGAAGAAAGAAATTTCAGACCTAGAAATTGAGGTTAAAGTAATCAAGACAACCGGTGACCGAATAACCAGTAAACCACTGCTTCTGATTAAGGAAAAGGGAATCTTTGAAAAGGACATCGATAAAGCCGTACTCCGAGGAGACGTTGACTTCGCAGTTCACAGCATGAAAGACGTTCCGACAGTCCAGCCTCCCAAAACCATAATTGTGGCTGTGCCAGAACGAGAGTCTCCCCACGATGTTCTTATTTCACGAGATGGAATGAAATTAAAGGATTTACCTAGCAAAGCCGTCGTTGGAACAGGAAGCCCACGAAGAAAAGCTCAACTTCACTATGCAAGGCCGGATTTAAAGGTTGAATCTATTCGAGGAAATGTGGATACGAGATTGAGAAAGCTCAAGCAGGGACTATATGACGCTGTAATCCTCGCCGAAGCTGGGTTGCAGAGACTGAACATACAGGATGTCATAACCGAACGCCTACCAATAGAAGAGTTCACGCCGGCCTCTGGGCAAGGAGCGTTAGCGGTTGTTGCAAGAGAAGACAACGAGGAAGTTAATGAAGTTTTGAGACGAATTAATCATTGGCCGTCAATGGCGGCAGTGCTCGCCGAAAGGGCCTTCGTGAGAAAGATTGGAGGAGGATGCAAAGTTCCTTTAGGTGCTATAGCCCAAGCAAAAAGCGGCACATTGTCCCTTTATGTTTCAGTTCTTTCGCCCGATGGAAAGACGAAAATCCAAACTTCTAAAACTGGAGATTTGGCTTATCCTGAAGAACTTGGGTTGAAAGTAGCTCAGGAAACACTGACGCTTGGAGCTGAAAGCCTCATTCGGCATTGGAGAGAATTGTATGAAAAAGGGTAGAGTCTATCTTGTAGGCGCAGGACCAGGTGACCCTGACCTCCTAAGCATCAAGGCGTTAAGGATTCTCCAAAAAGCTGATGTAGTTGTTTATGATAATCTTGTTACGAAACCTATCTTAGAGTTGATTCCAGAAAAAGTCAAGAAAATTTATGTAGGCAAGCGCCCAAGAAAGCACAAGGTATCCCAAGATAAGATTAACGAAATCTTAGTGAGTGAGACTCAGCAAGGAAAAGTCGTTGTTAGATTAAAAGGAGGAGACCCTTTCCTTTTTGCACGCGGCGGAGAAGAGGCGCAAAAACTACGGAAAGCAGGTATTCAGTTTGAAGTTGTGCCTGGAATAACCTCTGCCCTAGCCGTTCCTGCCTATGCAGGCATCCCAGTCACTCATCGCAATTACGCCTCATCGGTGGCGATTGTCACTGGACATGAGGATCCAACCAAACTGAAGAGTCGCGTGAAATGGGAGAAACTTGCAACATCGGTTGATACAATAGTGGTGTTGATGGGCGTAGAAAAACTGGAAGGCATTGTTAAATCTCTATTGGATGGTGGACGGGATCCATTGACAAACGTAGCCATTATAGAGAATGGAACGACAAACAATCAAAGGATAATAACTGGAACTCTCAACGACATTGTTCAGAAAGCTAGGGAGAAGCGTGTGACGCCTCCGGCTGTAATAGTCATCGGTGATGTTGTAAAAATGCGAAAGGAGTTGTCTTGGCTAAAGAGAGGTTGAAACTCTTGTCACTTAAGGGGAAAGTTATAGCAATCACTAGACCAAAGGAACAAGCGCGCGAACTCGCTGAGCTGATTTCCAGATTAGGTGGAAAGCCCTACGTAGTTCCAACAGTGGAGATCAAGCCGCTGCGAGATAGACGCCCAATAACCGAGTTTGTCAACAACGTTCTCAATGGGCAAGTAGAATATGTAATTTTTATGAGCGTAAACGGCGTTACAAGTTTAATTGATTCTTTAGAAAAAATGGAACAAAAAGACGTTTTTCTTAAAGAATTAAATAAAGCCATGATTGTCGCTATAGGTCCTAAAACAGAAGGAAGGCTTAAGGATTATGGAATAGAGGTGAACTTGGTTTCTCTTCAGCACAGCTCTGAAGGAATTGTTGAAAGCCTTAGGAAAATGGATATACAAGGAAAAAACGTGGCTATTCTGCGATCAAGCATTGCCAACGACTATTTACGATTAGAACTTGAAAAGATAGGCGCTAACGTATTAGAGTTTCTAGCATATGAATCCACTCCTCCATCAGACGACTCAAAAGTTTTGGTTTTCCTCAACGATTTATTTAAGGGAAAAATTGCCGCCATAACCTTCACTAGCTCATCTACTGCCCAGAACTTGTTTAAAATAGCTGCTGAACATGCTCTGGCTGAAAAGTTCAGGAGTTATTTGGAGAAAACCGTTGTCGTCGCAATTGGCTCAACAACACAGAGGAGCTTGGAGCAACTGGGAGCTAAAGTTGATGTTGTGCCGAAAGAATATACGATTGAGGCTATGATGAAAGCTCTTGTAAGCTACATGCAGAAAAATAATGCGGGTGGGCAAAGTGAAAAAGGAAGCAAGACTGTTTGAGCAAAACGTGCTTGGTAAGACGTTTACACCCAGACTGATCTCATGGAACATGACGTTCAAGTGCAACTTAAAGTGTGCTCACTGTTATATTGACGCCCGTGAGAGGGAAGGAAAAGAAGAGTTAAGCACAGATGAGGGAAAGCTGCTTATTGATCAAATCGTAGAGGTCGGTAAACCCGTTATTATAATGAGCGGTGGAGAACCCCTCCTCAGAAATGACTTCTTTGAACTAGCTCGGTATGGCACCGAAAAGGGTTTAAGGATGTCTATGGGAACTAATGGAACCCTCATTACAGACCAGACGGCGAGAAGGCTCAAATATGCTGGCATAAAAAAAGTTGCCATCAGCCTAGATTCGAGCACACCTGAAGGACACGACGAGTTTCGTGGCGTAAAAGGTTCTTGGAACCGTGTGATAAAAGGAATTAAAGCGTGCATAAGAAACAACATAGACGTGCAAATCAACACTACCATAACTCAGCAAAACTACAATGAAGTTGACGACATAATGGCTCTAGCCGAAAAGCTTGGAGCAAAAGATTTTCACCCATTTTTCTTGGTGCCTACGGGTAGAGGAAGAAAGATAGAGGATATATCTCCAGTTATGTACGAGAAGATGATTAGAGGCGTTCTTGAAAAAGGCGCAAAGTATAGTCTTAACGTGAAGCCAACATGTGCTCCACAATTCATGCGGATTGCAGAGCAAGAGGGATTAGAGCTAAAACGTAGGGTACGCGGATGTATTGCAGGACTCAGTTATTGCCGCATTTATCCAACAGGCGAAGTTACCCCTTGCCCATATCTGCCAATTAAGCTTGGCAACATTAAAGAAAGAACTTTCAAAGACATATGGTTCAACTCTGAAATCCTCAAAGCCCTTCGTGACTTTAACAAGTTAAAGGGCAAATGCGGAATTTGTGAATACCGTGAAATATGCGGAGGTTGCCGCGCCCGCGCCTATGGACTAACAAGCAACTTTTTAGACGTTTGCGGCGGCTTGCATAAGCCTACAGAACTGAAAGGCGATTATTTAGCTGAAGAACCATGGTGCATCTATCAACCAAAAACTTGAGTGGAGAAAAATGACCACTGTTAAATTGGATAAAATCGACAAAGAATTACTACAATTAACTCAAGACGAATTTCCGATAACTAAGAGTCCATGGGCAGAGCTAGGTAGGAGACTAAAAATCACAGAAGAAGAGATATTGATGCGCCTCAAAAGATTATGTAAGAAGGGAGTGATACGTAAGATCGGCCCTATTATCAATGCTAGGAAAATTGGATTAAAGGCGTCTACTCTAGTCGTCATGAAAGTGCCTGAAGACAGGATTGAACACGTTGCCAGCATCATCAATGAGTACGAATGTGTATCCCACAATTATCAGCGAGAACACGAATACAATCTCTGGTTCACCATTAAAGCATCCAACGAAAAAGAGCTACGAAAAACAATAGAGGAAATAAAACGAAAAACCGAAATTCTAGATACCGACGTTTTAGACCTTCCAGCCCTTCACATATTTAAGATTGATGTTCGTTTTCAACTTACCAAGCTCGAGAGGAAACCACATGGATGACATATATCTGAAACTTTTGCGCGCAACTCAAGATGGAATCCCGCTGATAAACGAACCCTTTGCAGAGGTTGCGAAGAAAATTGGCATAAGTGAAGATGAAGTGATAGCTCTATTAAAGAAACTCAAGAATAATGGAACCCTCAAAAGATTTGGAGCCTCAATTAACCATCGCAAACTCAGAACCGTTGCAAAGGCAGCGATGGTGGTTTGGAAGGTTCCTCAAAATCTTGTAGAAACTGTCGGAAGCCTCATGTCCACTTTTAACGAGGTCACACACTGCTACAACCGACAAACTATCCCGGGAAAATGGGAATACAACTTGTTCACCGTAATCCATGGGCATGACCGTGAAGCCATTAAACAGTTTGTCGAGAAGCTCTCAGAAACCACAGGAATTAAAGACTATGCGGTGATATTTGGTGTTAAAGAATTCAAAAGAGCGAGCGCCAGCCGCATCCCTCACCTATAATTGCTATCGAGATTAGGAGAAAATAGTTTGATTCGCATCACTCAGCTTGTTCACGGAAAGGGAACCGTCAGCGAAGCAATTAAACATAGGAAAGCTCAACCGCATCAAGTGCCTAGCAATTTATTGGCATTCACCGAAATTCGCAGACCACTCGTTTTTTGGAACGTCACGAACCAATGCAATCTTTCTTGCGCCCATTGCTACATTAACGCTGCTCCAAACGCGCAGAGGCGTGATGAATTGACTTTGGATGAGGCAAAGGCTTTCATTGATGATCTCGCAGAGATTAAAATTCCTTTGCTTATGTTTAGCGGCGGTGAACCTTTAGTTAGAAAGGATATATGGAATCTTTTAGATTATGCGCGGCTAAAGGGATTAAAAACAGCGCTCAGCAGTAATGGCATCTTGATAACGAAAAATGTTGCCAAAAAAATCAAAGACCTCAAAGTAGAGTATGTTGGAATATCCTTAGATGGGTCAAGCGAGAAAATGCATGACACTATTAGAAATCAACCGGGAAGTTTCAGAAAATCCGTGCAAGCTTTAAAAAATTGTGTGGAAATCGGATTAAAATGCGGCATTAGGATGACCATTACAAAAGACAATTATCACGAAGTTTCCAGCCTACTTGACCTTGCAATCGGGTTGAAGGTTCCGAGGTTCTGTCTATATTGGCTTGTGCCAAGTGGAAGAGGCAGACAATTATATGCTAGCAAGCAACTAAACTATGACGAAGCTGCTAAGGTCTTAGAGTTATTGTATATGAAAGCAAAAGAGTTCAACCCTAGCCGCATGGAAATACTTACGGTTGATGCTCCTCAAGACGGCCTTTACATACTAAATAAACTAAGAGAGGAGGATTCCCCAGAATACGAAAATGCACTAAAACTTTTAAAGTATACAGGAGATTCATGCAGCGCCGGCGAACGCATCGCAAATGTTGACCCTGCAGGAA
>QMYO01000017.1 GCA_003662715.1 Candidatus Bathyarchaeota archaeon
AACATGCACTATTATTGGGTTATCTGCAGGCCGCTTTTTAGCCACAAAAAGTTTCATAACCGCTTCCGGATTTAGCGCGTCTGCACCGAGACCATACACGGTTTCAGTAGGAAAGGCAATGATTCCACCCTTCTTAATTATGTCTGCTGCAATCCGAATCTTATCTATTTCCGGCTGATTAGCATCCACTTTCATCACTAGCGTTCGTTTCACCATTCCTCCCTCACCTGCTTAACCCTCCATTTAGACGAGAGCCCACGCCATGGAAAGACTCAAATTTCACCCACATTCTCTAATAAAACCGTTACTTCTACTTGTGTTTTCTGAAAATCATGCCCTAAACCACCATAATTTAATCACGAAAGAAAGGAAAAGTTTCCCTAAGATACCGCCAATCATCAGCTCCATTGTTCAACAAAGAAAAAACGGTGTTGTTCAACAAATCAGAGCCTCTCTTTTTATCGACAAAACTGCCAGAAAAAAGATAGAGGAAAGAAGAGTAAGTGAAAATCATTAGCTATCGCTAACATTAAAAGACCACATACACACAGCATGCAGCCAATATCTCATTTGCCACTAATCAATAACTTTTAGCGTCGCGAGAGTCGCTGCTATTGCCCCAAACTCCGCTGTTAACTTATCCTCCGCACTGCCTATTATGATTACATCATTTTCTTGAGGCTTAAGCTTAGAAATCAACGCATCACGTATCGCAGGAACTTGGCTCAAAACATCCTCAGTTACCCCTACCGGCGTTAACTTACCACGACTAAAAATTAAAGTTGTAGCACCCAAAGCCCCAACTTTAATTGCAGCATCACGCTGTTCTAAACCATATTTCACAGCACCCACCGCATTTTTGACCAAAATCGCTACGTTAAACGGACCAACTGTTAAGGGACTTCTGGAAATCTTAATTTTATCACCCATCCGAGATTTCAGATTAGAAAAAAGCTTTTTACCCTTATCAGTTAAGACTATGCCATTCCTCGAAACCTCAATTAACCCTTCAAGCTGAAGATGTTTAACCAAAGTCCGAGTTGTCCCTTCACCTAGCCCTAACGTCCTTGAAAGCCTCACACGCCCTATAGGACCCTCAGCATCTATCATACTCAAAGCTTTAGTTACATGAGCCTCTATAAAATAGGGAGCACGACCAGGCGCCAATTTACCTGCAATCTTCCCAATTATCTCTATAGACTCCAACTTCATCTCACTAGTGTTTTCTAATCTCATTATTCATAAGCATAACTGTTAAATATTGGTTGGATTATCTAACCATTAACGTGGTTCCATGAACACCCGCCAACTAGCATTACTAAGCGTATTAACCGCCCTATGCATAAGCATACAACTAACCCCCAGACCCCCCAATATCGAATTCACCTCCATCATTTCCTTTGTTGTCGGCGTTATTTTCGGATGCAGTGCCGGCGCCTTCCTAGGCGGAATGACCATGTTCATCAATGGTTTTCTTTCACCATGGGGCTTCGCTGGCTTAAACATGCCCTTTCAAATCATAGGCATGGCAGCCATCGGCATTATAGGCGGGCTCTACGGAAAAAGCATGAGAGGAAATCACTATTCATCACGTTTAATTTCAGCCGAAGCAGCTGTTCTCGGAGCATTCCTCACTCTTATCTATGATATAGTCACAAACGCAGGATTTGCCTTATTATTCAAACTAGACCTAATCTTCGTCTTGATAATAGGAATATGGTTCAGTATAATACATGTCTTCACCAACTCTGTATTGTTCGGATTATCGTTTCTACCTTTATCAAAGATAATAAAACAACTTTATGGAGGTTAGACGGCTTGCAATTAGGAAAAAGAACTCTTTTGATCTTTTTGCTTGGAATTGGAACAGCGCTTGTCATAACTGCTGGTTTGGCAGGGTATAATTACATCCAATACCAGAACTACAAAGCGTTAGTAGAGCAGTATGAAGCCGTTACAATGCGTGTGAACCTCGGCATCAACTATGGTAACGGCACCATTGTTTGGCACAACGAAACTATTGTACCCCTTGGTTATGATCTATTAAATGCGACGAAATTAGTGGCTGATGTGAATTCCACATATTGGTCAGCATACCAGGCATCGTTCGTTAACTCCATTAACGGTGTTGCTAACAATCAGACATACTATTGGATGTGGCTATACTGGGACGAAAACGAGAGTCTGTGGAAATATGGTCCAACTGGCGCTGACACCTACATACTAAAGCCAAACGAGGTAATCATGTGGCGCTATGAGATGCCAGCCTATTAATAGATGCAGAAAATTTTTAAGCCTCATTTAACAATCGGTTAGATAATCCAACCAAGACCATATGGTGGGGCACCATGCAAAAAAGATTTTTCATAACATTAACCATACTATTGCTTTTCAGCCTTACTGCTCCAACATTAGCATACCCATTTAATGCAAGCGACCAAGTGATAACAAGAGCCCGCAACTACCTAGAGAGTATACAACAACCCGACGGCAGCATTGGAGGTTTTGGAGCTTCTGCTTGGGTTGTAATGGCGATAACTTCTCTTGGAGAGGACCCGCACAACTGGAAAAAAGATGGAGGTCCATCTATTGTTGATTATCTTAAAGCAAATGCCAACCAACTTAATGAAGACATTGCTACAGATATTGAAAGATACATTTTAGCAATGACCGCTGCTGGAGAGAACCCAAAAAATATTGATGGCAAAGATTATGTCGCTATCCTAGAAGGACTTTACGACGGCACGCAGATAGGTGATCCCAACCTTTTAAATGATGATTTTTGGGGCGTCATTGCATTAATCTCTGCTGGAAAACCTTTCGACTCACCCATTATTCAAAACACCGTCACTTTCATCAAAAACAATCAGAACAGCGACCATGGATGGAGCTGGGGCGTTGGCGGTAGCAGCGACATTGATGACACCGCCGCAGCAATAATGGCTTTAATCTCTGCCGGAGAATCCGCAAGCTCAACGGTTATAGTTAATGCCTTAGGTTACATGAAATCAAAGCAAATGGATAACGGCGGATTCGAGTCTTGGGGCACCACTAATCTAGGAACAAATTCATGGGCAATCGACGCCATCGTGGCGGCAGGACAAGACCCTACAAGTGCATATTGGACAAAAAATGGTAAAACCCCTGTTGATGATCTTTTAACGTTTCAGGTGGAAGATGGAGCTTTCAGCTTTCCAGAGCCAAATCCGAGAAAGGAATGGGCGACATCTTACGCTATACCTGCTTTACTCGGCAAACCATATCCAATTCAGAGAGACACTGTGTCTGTTGGCGGTGTTATTGTAACCGTAAGTAAACATGAGCGCTTGATGCCATGGATCGGATTAGCATTAACAATTATAGCTGCAACAGTTACAACGGCAGTTTACGTTAAGCGTGGAAAAGAGAAGCATGACCATTGATTCATTTATCTTCCATCCCCCTCTTCTTATGGCTAAAAAATTAGGAGACATCTTACATGAAAGGCGGCAAGAAACATAAAATTCGTAAAGAAAAGAAAAAGGAAAGACATATAGCATTAGCTGTTACAGTTGGCGTTCTAATCATTCTAATATCTATTTTCGGCTTCTTTATCAATTCAACGCCAACTCAATCATCAATTAATGAAACAACCAGCTTTCCTTTACAGCGCAAAGCAGCCATAGTAGACCAGTTAAGCCTTACAGTGCCCAACCAGACCTTTATAGAAACAGCTACAAGCATACTGAAACAAGCAGGATACGTAGTAGACTATTATCCAGGTGAAAAAGTTACGGTGGAATTCTACAGGATGCTTCCGACACATGGATATAAACTAATAATTTTGAGAGTTCATTCCACAGCGACGGAAGCTCAAGGAACGGAAAGTCCTGTAACCCTTTTCACTTCTGAACGCTTCAACTCAACAAAGTATATTTATGAACAGCTCACCAACCAGCTCTGGGGAGTCACCTATTCCAGAGAAGAAAAGGAAATCATTTACTTTGGAATAACTCCGCTCTTCGTGACACGAAGCATGAAAGACAGATTTCACGATACAATAATCATCATGATGGGATGTGAAGGCTTAGATAACCCATTAATGGCTAACGCCTTTGTAAGAAAAGGGGCAAAAGTTTTCATAAGCTGGAATGATGTTGTATTAGCATCTCATACAGATCAAGCTACCACACGCTTACTACAACATTTCCTCATAGAGAAACGAACCCTAGAAGAGTCCATGATAGAAACATTTAAAGATGTAGGCTTTGACCCCGTCTATAAAAGTCAGTTAATTTATTATCCGCTGGAAGTAGGAGACCAAACAATAGAAGACATCACATGAAATTTATAAAGGCTCAGAAATCAGAACCAGCTCATTTACATGTTGAGAGAGAGTTGCCAGAAAACTTTCAGTAGTCAGTAGAGCAGAAACATCAAGGATATAGCTACATTAAGTGTTTGTATCCAATGCGCTTTATTATAAACATAAAAAAAGATAAAAGAGATTTTCGGTTTGACCTGTTAGATAGCTCTTTTGCCGTAGTATTCTGCTTGGATGCTAAAGTCGTATCGGTCAACACTTCCGTCTTCGTTGAAGTCTGTAGTCCAATTGTAGGCAACTTCATCTATATTGGTTCCATAAGCCGCAGCTAACAGGCTGAAGTCGTATCGGTCTACGTCTCCATCGTCATCTGCATCTCCTGGAAACAATACTTTGATTACGTCAGTTCCATCAAATGATGTTCCATCAAAGAGTTCGCCTGTTATCGATAAAGTCACATTGCCATACTGTATGCCAAGGTCATCAAAAATCCATGAAGCCACTTCCGCTCTGTTAAACTTAACCATACGCTCTAAGACGCCATCACCATCATAGTCCACCAAATATTCGCTTGAATTAGTTACAAAATCATATTTTGGATCTAAGATTGGTTGAAAAGTTCCATTGAGCAAAATGGTAGCAGCATCTATATCTTCTGGATTATATTCTTCGGGAAGTTGAATGTAAGCCGTAATCCACCGTCCTTGACTTTTCAAGTTCAAAATGTCAGGAGCAATATCTATGGAAACCATAGAAAGCGGCGGCAGAAGAGGCCCCACAGAGATATCTTCATAGTACCAAGCTATGATGTCGCCATCATTCAGAACATAGAAATTTGATGCCACAGGACCACTTATCCATCTTGATTCAGTGAAATCCCAGTACCACCACATCCAATAGTAAGGATAACTATTCCACTCTCCATTTATGGCATCAATGAATATACCCCAGCTTCCCCAATCCGTGTAGTTCACGTCTGCAACAGTCACCGTAGCATCAAAAACGGTTACACCACCAGCTAATGTAACACCATGATACCATACCTTAGTTCCATTGCCATAGTCTATCAAAACATCAACCGTCACCGAAACAGCATCCGAAGCAGCGCTCGTTGCGATAGGCACAAAGGGAAATACCACGCTAAGTATGCTTGCGATAAGTAAGCTCAGCATTATTTTTCTCGTCGTTGTCTTTTTATTCATTTGTTCATTCTTCCTTTTTACTTGAATAAAGTTGGTTAGATAATCCAACCATATAAACCTTTCCATCAAAGTGTTAAAGCATACTCACATACTAAAAGACTGATTCTCCGAGCTGTGTCTTTCATTTGGTTGTAAAAAGAAGAATGAGTAATAAAAAAAACTCTGTCTCCCAGAGAAAAACTGCTTGAAAACGCCGCTAGCCTTAACATAAAAGAATTGTAGGAGCTATCTATAGAAACTTAAATAATGATTTTCCGTAGCTTTTCAATGAAATCTTCCCGCACCGGATAGAAAATATCAAGCATAATAAACGGTTCATCTCCAATGCATGTATCGCTATGTGGCACGTTTGATGGAATACAGTAGAAATCACCTTTCTTGACAACACGTTCTTGATCGCCGATTTTTAGAACTGCTTTACCACTGTAGACCATGCCGACTTGTTCGTGAGGATGAGAATGCATAGGCACACGGTGCCCAGGTAAAGTAACATTGAGAACCATCATCATTTTCTCTCCGCGCAAGCCAGTCAAAATAATTGTTTCTAAACCTTCCATCTGTTTTATCTTAGGAGCTTTTTTTAAGCTGATAAAATATGGAGTTTTCTCCAAAACTTTCACTCAGCCCTCGCCAAAACCATTAGTATACCTAGCGCTATCAGCGCAACGCCGACGGCAATGAATATAACTGGATGTGCACGGGCGCGCAAGTTTTCGATGTTTGTGTATGTTACGTAAAAAATGATTGCTCCTACGAGGATAATGAGTAAGCCAAAAAATTTTTCTGACACTTTTAATCCTACGGGTTCCTCAGCCATTTTATGTCCTCCGCTTGAACGTTAACGTATGATTCTCTTTAAACGTCACTTTTGATTTATCAAGGTAGCGGTTGGAGTCACGCTGCTTCTTCCAGTTTCGCTGGCAAATACTCGTCAACAATGTATGTCAGCCCATACCTGCTAAAAGCTTCCTGCTCCGCCTTCTTTTTGATGTCTAAGAATTTTTTAACTTCCCTCTGCCACAGCTCTCCCGTATACCGCGGGTCCTTCTGCAACTCATATAGACGCTTAATATCCACGTCAGTCAATGGTTCACTTGGCAATTTATATTCAACAATGTCGGTTGCCCAAACACCAGACCATTTGGCGTCTGGAGTAGTCAAATCTCGCAGATGAGCCGCGTTCGCTGAGCCTGAAATAATTACCATGGCTATGTGCATTCCCCAAGGGTCGCCATCCGTAAAGATGTGTACTGGAAGTTTTAGTTCCTTGTTAAGTCTATGAATAAAGTGTCTGGTGGCTCTTGGCGCCTGTCCCGCTGTAAGCACGAGGAGAGCGTTGAATTTTTTGTGAACCTGTTCCTCAATGAAACGGGTGAACAAGCCGCCCTTTTCGATAGCTATAACTTTGTCTGCACTGGTTTTTACGAACTCAGCAGAGGTAAGCGCGGGACCTATCATAACTCCGTCTGGATGGGACATCAAATTATATTGCTTGCCCTCGTAGCCAGGAACCGTATATTCTATGGTTAGGTCGCCGAAGATGGCTGAGCGTTCTTCAGGAAACACATTGAAGTCTTCTCGAGAAAACTTTGCCACGGTTTCAAGGTCGGTTATGATGCTGTTTGATTCTGGCTGATCCTTAAAGGGTATTTCATAGGCTTGTGCCGAATAGTACACGTCACGGAGAGTGGATGTCTTTCGGTTCTTCACAAGCTCATGGGCGAAATAAGCTGTCCAAACCAGTTGAGTGAAGGGGCGGATGTGACGAATGTTTCGTGCGCTTCTACGCACGGTTTTTTCGCCTAAAATGTACTGTCGAAATTCTGGACTGTAAAAGATGTTATCGATTGATCGGCTTGGCATTTTTATCCATGGAAACTCTCCTTTCTCCATCTGCTCATAGAGGGTTGCTCCAAAGTTTATCAGATTCGCTAAAACCTCTTTTTTCCTCTCTGCTGCAGAACTCTTAATCTTTTCCTTCTTCAAATTTCCTTACACTCCATAATAATCTTCTAATGTCAGGTTCCTTCTCCTTGCCAGAAAGCTCCGTTGAGAACCTGGCAATTTTTGGCAAGTATCTGGAAAAAGTGGCTAATCGCCTTCTTTCCTTTTCTGTATACTCTCGTCTAGACAGAAAGTGTTTGAGTTGACGAGCTACTTCGCGGATTCCGTTTAAAATCTCATTTTTAACTTCAGGTCTATCCGCGATGAATTCCTTGCCCACCGTCTTGTAGGGAACCTTTGTGCTGCACAAATGAACTAGAATGGCGACGGGCATGTCTGGTGTGACTTTGTATCTCCGCCAGTTGATGGCTTTTATGATTCTCCATGAGACATCGCTGGCTTCGTCGTAGAGTAAGGGGATTCTGTTGGCGAATCGATAAAGCACTATGTCGCCTTTCTTTGGCACGTTTCCACCGTATGCTATTGCGGTTTCCACTATGAATGGGTGTCCAGAATAGGTAGATGGCTTACGTTGACAAACAGCGATGAACTCTGGCTCCAACTCCTTTAGGATACCAGCCTTCAAGAGTTCCTCTCCTAATGGTGATAGACAACTCGCGTTCGGAGGTAGGAATCCTTCGAATTTCTTTAGCTTTCGTACAAACCTCACAATTTCTTCTGGCGGCAACTTTTTAGGATTGACTTTCTCATCTATTCCAGCGAACTTCAAAAAGTTGCGAGAAACCTTGTTGCCGACTCTGTGAAAATGTGTCTTCATGAAATCAATCATGTTGCGAGACTTTGTAATCTGCATAAGGCGTCGAACAGTTTCCACATCCACTCCATATGGATGAGGGAGGGTTTCTTTTGGTGCACGCGGCATCTTAGAGGTGGCACGGCTGAATTTGTAGAGACGCCCTTTAGGGTCAACAAAAGTGATGTTCGCGTAGGGAGTCACAACCGCTGTTTGTTTCAAGTATTCCAGTATCTTTGGCATAGCTCTGAAATAGTTTCCTTCGAGCCAAAATTCAACCATGGTTCCACGCCACCGCTCCTTATTCACTTGAATTTTTCGGTCTAAAACAACTGGACGATTTTTCCGAATGTCTATCATCAATGTATATCGGTAAATCCTAGAAGTACCCGTGCTGGAAGCAATATGTGCAGGCTTGTGAGTGGTGATCTGCCCGTAAAGGATTGCCATGGTTCCGCCAAGTCCGAATGTGCCTCGAGCTTGTTTCAGCTTATATTTTGAACCAAACAAAACTTGACCGAACGCTGATGGTATGTGGCGGGCGGGAATGCCAGTGCCGTTATCCTCTACCCTCAACTTGTAGACAGCTGCCCTCTCTGTTTCTGAAGTTGCGTCACCATCAAGAGATAATCGAACATAGACTTCAGAAGGAACACGCAGCTGATCAGAGGCATCTAAAGCGTTTTCAACGAGTTCTCTTACTGATGAAAAGATTGCTCTAGCTGGGTTGGTGAACCCGGCTATGTCTCGGTTGCGATATAAGAATTCAGCAGGGCTGATTTCTTCAAAGGTTACCACATCTCTCGCTTCCTTACGGAAATAATGAATATGCAAAAGAAACATTTGAGTTTTCCATCAAGAATTCGCTTGAACACGAGGATGTAGAAACATTTTACTTAGCATGTTTATTTATATTTTCTCATTAAATTATTTTCATAATTTATTTAAACATGGCAAAATTGAACATTCCTATTTTCTAACATTAGTTTCCATAACACAAAAAGTTCCACCCGCTTAAACATCCAACTTTTCATACGGAGTTTCCCAAAGTTCCATCCGTTTCTTCTTCAACTCACGCCTTTTCCTATGAAGAAAACCATACACAGTTCTGTGCTGACAGCCTCTAATCAACATTTGAATCGCTTCACTCGCCACCTCAGCTTCATCAGCGTCTCCAATAATAGACACCGTGTGCCCATGCACGGAGATGCTGGCGTCGGTTAGTTCTTCTATGATTTTCCGTGTTTTACCTTCCCTTCCGATGATTCTCCCTTTTAATCGCTTCATCTCCGACTGAGACTTCCCAACAATCTCTCGTAGATCAATAACTTTTAACACGGCGTTATCGTCATGAAGTAGCCTAAAGGCACGTTCAGGTGAAAAGCCTCTTCCGATGGCAATGATTACCTCTTTAGCTCTGAACAGAACAGAAGGATCTTCCGCTGTAGGGCTCAAGGTTATCGTAACATCACCGGTTTGGCTATCTATCTGAAGCTCCACCGAAAGTTTCTCTTCAACATCTTCTTTCACACGACCATCAGGACCTATGAGAGCACCGATGCGTTCCCGCGGAACTTTAACGAATATGCTAGGTTTTGCCACCCGTAACCCTCCTATACATCTCTTCCACCGACAGCACATCCACACTTAATTTCTTGAAATATCTATACAAGTTTTCTAAATCTCTTCGCAAAAACTGGTCAGCCATAGGATGATCTAGAGTCACAGCTTGTGAAACATCGAACAGCACAGGTGCATTCCTCCAAATCATAACATTGTATTCGCTGAGGTCTGCGTGCACTAACTTTGCCTTTTGATACAGCTTCTTCACGTATGTTAGCAGTCGACGATAAATTTGTTTAGGATTTTTAAGAGAAACTTCTTTCAATAGAGGTGCGTTAACACCGTTCTTTCCGATGAAACTCATTATCAACACGTTTTTGCTAACTGCAATAGGCTCTGGAACTCTAACTCCCGCCTCCATAGCGCGCTGTAAGTTTTTGAATTCTTTCTGAGCCCAAGCATATATGAGAGAACGGGTGTCTTTTCGTACATGGGTGAACCGTGGATCGCCTCTGATGTAGGGGAGCATTCCCTTCTTAAATTCAGCTGAGACTGTTAGGTAGATTTTGATTGCAAGTTCTCTTCCCTCTCTGTCTTTGCCCCAGTAGATTCTGGCTTCCTTCCCAGCGTTTACAACTCCGTGGATTTCATCGATTTTTCCTTTGTTCATGAAATCGTAGATGACCATTAAAGTGGAGCGGTCGAAAACCTCTTCCAGAACTTCGTATTCATCGCCTCTCTTCTCTTTCATCAGCCGTTTGGTCTCGTATAATTTTTCTTTGCGTAATAGTTTTTTATCCACTTTTTTTCGAAAGGACACCGTTAGCCTCCTATGAAATAGTGAGGTATCCTTTCTTTCTCAGCCACTCAGCTTGATTCCTCTTATATCTCCAAATAACGTCGCCTCGTTTGTCGGATTGAAAGTCCCATGGCGAAACTAAAACAATATCTCCCTGCCTTATCCACACTCTTCTCTTCATTTTGCCTCGAATCCGACATAGGCGTTCATGACCATCTTGGCACTTTACTAAAACTCTATCGAAACCCAACAGTTTCACAGCTATGCCAAGCACGTCGTTTGCAGCGGGAAGTACCAAATCTTTGATTTCGTCTTCGCTGATGATTTTCTTTTTGCCCAAGGAGCTACCTCAAGGATTCTTTGTCTCTTACTAGAGAAAAGGTAAGGTTACTTAAATACGTTTAAAACATCCTTTTTCACATTTTAACGATTTGCGCGTGTAGAACGCCTGAAATGTTTAAAACTGCCTCTGGGTGGATTAATCCTTTCTCTATAGCCTTCTGCACTATGCAGTTTCCAACCATATTGACTACTGTTGATTTCTCCATAAGGTCAATAGCCTCATCTACGCTCATTTTTGGTCCTTTATAGAATTCTTCGCGTATTTCAAAAACGATTTTGCCTTCCCGCAGAACTCTTCCCAGTAGGTCAGCGTCACATGCCGCTAGAAGCACGTAATTGCCCCATTTCCGCATGTTCACGTAGACTTCCAATGTTCAGCACTTTTACACGGATCTTATGGATGATCGTGCTCCACACGCCTCACATATTAAGAAGGATAAGCGTTTTTCTTTTACAATTTTCGTGTCTGGACGCTTACAGACAGGGCACACAACGAATGCGTCAACATATCTTTTTATCAAATGCTCAAGAGTATCGCGGCGAAACTTTCCTTGAAAAACCGCTCGTGTTCCATCCGTGGTTCCAGCAGTTGCCATCTCTCTAGAAAGAAACTTCAACATGTGATGTGGGTCCCTGTTAAGCGCGTCACAAATCTCTTTAAAGTTGTGAATGATGGTTCGCATGCCAATTGTGGAGCCATAAGGCTTAGGAAGTTCAAAGCGTTTGTGCTCAAACACTTCGGGTGGAAGTTGTGTACGTGCGCGTTTCAACATTTCTTTATAGTTCATGCTCATTGTTAAGGTCTCATGTAACTCTCTACTTTAATGTAGGTGTCTGCTAGTTTAAATGTTTAATGTTATGGTATTGAAAGAAGACTTTGTGCAGCCTACAATTTATTAGGATGAATACACTCTATTTTTTAGAGTTTCAAAAAAATTAAACTCTAAATGAAAGAGTGATAGAGTTGACAAAACGAGAGAAAAAAGTGCGAGCAGAAGTGGAAAAAATAAAGGACCCAGAAACAGGGTTAACGTTCGGAGAGATGAATATGATCACTGACGTAAAAGAACAAGAACCTGGAGTCGTAAAGATCGATTTTATACCTTCAAGCCCGTTTTGCCCTATCGCATTCAAACTTGCCATGGACATCAAAAATGCCGCAAAGAAGGTTAAAGGAGTCAAGAATGCACTTGTATATTGCCACGGCCACAGCATGGAAGAGATGATTAATAGAACTGTTAACCGTGAGGAGCCTGTAAAATGAAGGTAACAGTAAAGTTCTTCACCACATTGCGGGAAATAACGGGTAAACGAGAAGAAGAAATCAAATTCTCAAGCGACCTCACAGTCGGCGAACTGTTGGAGCAACTCTCGAAAAAACATGGGCGCAAATTCATGGACTACATATATGATAAAAAGGGAAACGTGCAAAGTTATCTGCAGTTTCTAGTTAATGGAAGAAGCATAACAACGCTGGAGGGTTTCAAGACAAAGTTGAAGGAAGGAGACCGTGTTGCGATCATCCCTCCAGTAGGCGGAGGCTAAGAGGCACTCAACTTATTTTTCATCTGCTGATTCATCGTTGAGGCACTAAAGATGGAAAAATGACTCCGCTTTTTCAATTGTGAGAAAAGAGAAATCCATCAGAAAATCTAC